>CAYRAD010000413.1:0-2621 GCA_964422135.1 uncultured Vicingus sp. | reverse complement strand
ATATCCATTACAGTTTTAATACTCCAGCAAGGCCACCTTTGGCAAAGTCATCAGCTTCCATCTCTGCTCTACCTAAAGCAAGTTCATCTGCTTCTCTTTTTTTCCCTACAATTTTCTTATCTAGGTTTTTACCCGTTGCATATCTTTCAATTTCACTAAAGTCAGATGCATGGTCTCCATATTTTTCAACTACAGACTCTTCATATTTTACACTCTCCGCATCTCCCGTAAATTCTGCTTCTTCCACGTCAAACTCATCTTTTGTTTTAGTTCCTTTTTTTCCTTTTGTAGGCTCAATCCATTCTCCTTTTTTTAAAGTAAGTCTTGTGGGTTGGCCGTGTCTTCCGTCAGCCCATCCATGTTTACCAACTCCAATATCAACTATAGTATTTCCTGTATTTAGATCTTGTTCTACGATAACTTTAGTTTTACTTCCAGGAAGTTCTATTTGTTTAACAACTTGTCTTTCAACCGTTCCTCCTATGTCTTCTCCTTCTTTAAGAACTTTGTTAACTAATGAAGGAAACCATGCTGGCATTCCTGCTGCATTAGATTTTTCAACTGCTGTCATAACTTTCGCTGCTGGTTTTGCTAATTTAAAAAATTTACCTAGAATTGGAATTGAAGCTAGCCCTCCCATAAGTTGTAAAAATTTTCTTCGGCTCATTCCGCCTTTGTCAAATTTTGCTCTACCACCTTGATTCAAGTGCAGTTGTCCTGCAAGGCCGCCGGATGCTCTATCTTCAGGTTTACCATATTTTTCTTCAAATCTTTTAAGAGCTGCTTTATTTTGAGCCTTCATCTTAGCTTTCCATTCTTCTTGGCTAGCCCAACGTTGATCTATAGGGTCTTTTGGTGTTGTCTTGGGAGCCGTGCCAAGTGTAACATCGCCTTTTTTAATCATCTGATTAATTTCATCTTTGAACGATCTTTTATAAGGAAAAGGTATAACATTGCTTTGAGTATTTTTAATAATGGCCTCCATTTTATTCATTTCTCCCGAAGAAGGCATACGACCATTGATTTTAGTGAATTCTTTAATGGCGCCTTTAAGGCTACCACCTAATTTTGCAAATTTTGTTACCCAAAACATTAATAATACACTCTTTTCGTTTTAATAATTTTTTCTTGTTTATAGTCCTCAGGATGAGGAATCAATCCACCTTGCCTGAAACGCATCACGGCCTGTGTCATTGAATCCACAAGGTCGTCATGATCTCCATACGGGAATGCAGCGCATTCCTCTATTACCTCTTGTGCAAACCCTTTGTGAGTGGGCGCCCATATGGTGCCACTTTCAAACAGTGGTGCCACCGAGTTTACCCTTGTATGTTTATCATTTCCTTTTGAGGGTGTAAAGTTAATTACAGGGATCCCCATATTCCTTAATTCATAGGTCAAAGGTAATCCTGAAGCCTTTGCTTCAATTAAAACTGTCTCTGGTTGCCAGTATTTATATTGTTCTAATGCTTTTCGTCTTAACTCTGGAAACTCATATCGTCCTTTGATCGCATCACATAAAATTAAGTTCGCAGGTTTGTCTTCATTTTCTCTAAACACACCCCATGTGGTGATTGCTGAATAGTCAGCCGTTTCCTTTTTCATAAACGCAGTATCATACGACTGTATGACGTGTTCGAGTTTCGGCATGAAATTATGCTCCCACTTTTTCCACCATTCTCGTTTAATAATAGCTCCTTCTTCAGATGTTGGATTTTGCATCCACTGAGCATTCCATTTACCAAGCGATAATGAGGCCTTAACGGTTTCGAGTTCGCCTAACTTCCAGTATTCCGGCCATACTGGCTTACCACTTGGCATGATCGCCGGAAACTCAACGAGTTCCCACTGATCGGCCTTAGCTTCGCTTTGAGCCTGCATCAACATACCTGTCAAATCTTTAACATTCCATCTCGTCATTACACAAATAATCTGTCCGCCTGGTTGTAAACGTTGACGTGGACCTGAAGTGTACCATTCGTAAGCTCTCTCAAGAGCTGTGATGTTCATAGCGTCTTGTTCCGAGTGAGGATCATCAATGATGAGTAAATCCGCGCCACGACCTGTAATTGCTCCACCAACACCAGCTGCAAAATACTCTCCGCCTTGTGCTGTTTCCCAGCGACCCGCTGCTTGTGAATCTTCCCTGAGTCTTGTTTCAAAAACATGCTTATACTCTGGAGTATCCATAAGTGTTTTAGCTTTACGGCCGAAACGTATAGCCAATTCTCCGGTGTGGGTTGTCTGGATAATTTTTAATTTTGGATTACGCCCGATCATCCAAGCGGGCAGCAAGGAGCTAGCGAACTCAGATTTTGTATGCCTAGGGGGCATATTAATAATTAAGCGTTTTAATTCACCACTAGCCAATCTATTAAATTTTTCTGCTACAATTTTATGATGGGACCCCTGTATAAATTCAGGCCACATATGTTTAACAAAACTAAGAAAGTCATTTTGAATCTTGCCTTGTTTCTTCTTTTCCCCATACTTCACATACATCTTGTAGAAGTCTTTTCTTACATCAGCTGGTAATTTTTTTATTTTTTCTAGATCTATCTGCATAAATGGGACCCATAATGAATTTAAAGCCTTTAACAGTCAAAATCAATGCCTAAAGG
>CAYRAD010000412.1:0-2628 GCA_964422135.1 uncultured Vicingus sp. | reverse complement strand
CAGGATGCCCTAATACTTGTGTTTTAAAAAAATCATCTGGAGCTTTACTCATAAATATTTTATTAATAATACTTTAATGATGGTAATGTATTTATGTTGCTTTAGAACGTTTGTTAACCACTCGGTCATAAATTATCAGTCCAATTATGGTTATTAAACCAATACCCGAAATAATATACCATATATTTCCTGGGTGGTAATTATCCCACAAAAAGGTTGTTAATTCTCTGTCTGACATGTTCATATTTTGAGCAGCAGCAGCTATGTAATCGTTCTTAGTAAATTCAGAAGTTATTTCAGGTAATTCAATGCCTCTGGTAGTGACTTCTCTTTTTAATAAGTTTAGTTTATCTGCCCAGTTCTCATATAAATCACCAGTAATCCATTTAGTCAATAAATTAGCTATTGCAATAGGTAAAAAATAAGTCCCCATATACAATGCCTCTTTACCTTTTGGAGAAATTTTGGCAATATAATCAGAAAACTTTGGATTAGAACTCATCTCCCCAATAGCAAAAATTAATATACCTACCACAGTAAAAAGCCCATTATTGGTATAAAAGGAAATAGCAATACCAATCATGGCAATAACAATACCGCTCATCATGGCATTGATTGGTTTCCATTTTAGGATTATTGTGGAAATAATTAATTGTAAAACAATAATGAAAAACGCATCCAAATTAACAATCTGTTCAGGATTAATACTTCCATCTTTATTTTTGATAAAGTCAGCTAAGAATGGAAAAATATTATGGAACAAATCATAAATAGGTTTGGTATCAATCCAATCTTCAATAAATGTTGGAAGTGTATAGAAAAGTTGATTAAACATTAGCCAAAAACCAACCATTATAAGCAGTAAAACAGATAGTTTAAGGTCTTTTAGAGCTTCCCAAATATTCTTTACAGCTCTTATTATTGATTCACTAATTGACTCTTTTATTTTTTCTCTTTCCGGCTCTTTAAATAAGAAAATGGCAATTAGTAAATTTAAAAGAATTGAAGATGTTGCCATAATAAAAACAATTCTCCAGCCATATTCATCTCTTAATTTTCCCGAAAATAAAGGGCCAAAAAAACCACCAATATTTACCATCATATAAAATACACCAAATCCCATGGATGAATTTACTTTATTGGTCGTTCTGGTAACAATCGCTGATGCCACAGGCTTAAACATAGCCGCACCCACTGCCACCCATAGAAAAATAAAGAATACAGGCCAATAAGCTGTAACTTCTCCCATAAAGTAATAACCGGAAGCCAATATTATATAAGCAATTATTAAGGAAAGCCTATATCCTATTTTATCAGCAATAACACCTGTAACAATAGGCAATAAATACAAAATAAAGGTTACATAAGACATAATCTCACCTTTTTCAATATGAGAAAACCCCAATGCTCCATCATCAGTAGATCCGGTAAGATATAGTGCTAACACTGCAAACAAGCCATACCATGCCCATCTTTCGAATAATTCCATTACACTCGCAAACCAGAATGGTTTAGTGAATGATTTCATTAACTGGAAAAAATTTAAACTCTCATTTTCTTCTTTACTCATTTCAACAATCTTTAATAATAATTATAAAAAAACCCAAGCATTAAATTACCTGAGTTTTTTATTTCTTATTTCAATTCAAAACAATATTAATGAATTCCTTTCATTGCTTTGTTTAACAAAGGAGAAATTAGAACCGTTAAAACTCCAATGATAATCATTACCCACATGATAAATGGGTATAATGGATAATCAAACTTTTTAAGAATTCCTTCTAGCATACCTGCCATAAAGTTTCCAGCTGCAAAACTTGCCATCCATAAGCCCATTACTATGGAAACCAATTTAACAGGTGCTAATTTGGTAATCATAGACAATCCAATTGGAGAAAGCATTAGTTCACCTAAAGTTAGTAATAAATAAACTGAAACTAACCACCAAGGTGAAACTTTTATACCAGTATCAGCAATTCCTTGTGCTTGTGTCATTACAAAAAAAGCAAGAGCTCCTAAGAAAAAGCCTAAAGCAAACTTTATTGGTGTTCTAGGATTCCATCCCTTTTTGTCTAACCAAATCCACATTAAAGAAAATAAAGAAGCAAATATTAAAATAGCAAATGAATTGACATTTTGAAACCATGTTGCAGGAATTTCCCAACCAAACATCATTCTGTCAGTATTTTCATTAGCAAACAAGCTAAATGTTCCTCCAGCTTGTTCAAAACCAGCCCAAAAAACGATATTAAAAACGGCTAACACTATTATTACCACCATTCTACTCCATTCATCAGCACCATTTGTGCCTTTTATAATAGTGTAAGCTAAGCCTATTATTATTGCAGCAAAGCCACCATAAGTAATAACAGTTTTTACAATTTCAGCTAATAATCCCCAAACATACATTAAGGCAAAAGTGGCCACTATTAAACCAATCATCCAAACAAAAATAGTTATCCAATCTTTATGGTCTAATAACGTTTTATCTTCAGGAGATTTAGGAGGTAATCCATAATGTTCTAACGTGCTTTCTCTAAGTTTAAGCCAAAGAACGCCTAATATCATACCTATTCCTGCGGCTAAAAATCCATATCCCCATTCTATGCTTTCTCCTAAACCACCGGC
>CAYRAD010000411.1:0-2634 GCA_964422135.1 uncultured Vicingus sp. | reverse complement strand
CCAATTATGGCGATATGTTGACGATTTTCTTTTTTATATTTATCTGCAACAGCCATACCCAATGCTGCAGAAATAGATGTTGATGAATGACCAACAGCAAATGCATCGTATTCACTTTCGGATGGCTTAGGAAAACCACTAATCCCTTTATATTTTCGATTAGTATGGAATTGCTCCCTTCTCCCGGTTAATATTTTATGACCATAAGCCTGATGCCCCACATCCCAAATCAATTTGTCATCCGGTGTATTAAAAATATAATGTAAGGCTACTGTTAATTCAACCACTCCCAGACTGGCACTAAAATGGCCTCCTTTTCGGGATACTACATCAATAATAAAATCTCTCAATTCGTCACATAATTGAGGCAAATTGTCTTCAGAAATTTTTTCTCTTAAATCTTTAGGAGTAATGATCTGACTTAAAAGTTTTCCTGTTTTGTACTTAGCCATCGAAAGTATTTATTAACTACAAAATTAATGATAAATTACGTAAGACATCAACCAAATTTTCAAGGTTTTATTGCCACTCATTTTACTGAGAATCATGGTTTTAACAACAATTAACAGAATTTTATTGTTTTTTGACTTACTTTTACCCTGTCAATTTAACTTCAATGCATAAAATCTATGAAAAACATAATATTTTCAACTGTTTTACTGATGTCTGTTTTAGTTTGCCGGGCACAGGAAAAAAAAGCTAAAAAAACACCTGAACAAAAAGCAATAAAACAAACAGAAAAAATAACTAAAGAGCTTAAACTTAATAAAGAACAACAGCTTAAAGTTAAATCTATAAATATAGAGTATTACAAGAAAAAAGACGTTTTAGATGAAAAGATTGATGTGCTGGAAAAAGAAAAAGATAAACTAAAAAAAGAAAGGAAAGCTAATATTGAAGGGGTTTTGACTACTGAACAGAAAAATAAAAAAGAGGCACTAAAAAAGAAAAAAAAGAAGAAGAAATAACTCAAAAAAAATCCCTCGTTTGAGGGATTTTTTATTACCTGTATAGTTGAATCAATTTTTTCCGAACATCAAATTTACCATTCTCTCCTGTTACTTTTAATACTAGAAAATATGCTCCTTCCGGTAACAAATTACCCGACATATCCCTGCCATCCCAAAATCCGTATGGAGAATCCCATTCATAAACAATATCACCATTGTTTTTCAAAATTGAAGCTTTAAATATTTTGATATTTTCTCCCTCAATTTTAATTACATCATTTATTCCATCTCCATTTGGTGAAAATGCTTTTGGAATATCTTTTATTTTAATTGGTTTCTCTTTAGGTGTATTTTCTACAAAAATAACAGGATCAGCCGGTTTATTACTAACTGTACTCTGATTATCTTTATTATTATCATCATCTATAACTACAGCCTGATTTACTGTTTTATCATCTTCAGTTGATGTTTTACTTACATCTGAATTATCTGTAATATTGTCTGCTTTTGAATCAGCATTATTATTGTGATTAGTAATTTCTTCTTGATTGTTATCAGAAGATACCGGATTCGTAACTTCAGCTCTTTTTCGTTCTACTTTATTGGTGTTAATTGTCGGATTCGGCTCATAATTACTCTCATCTTTTTGATCAATAATATCTTTTTCTGTAGCACTTGCTTCATTATTAGTCAACACTAAATTATCTGTTTTTTGCTCTGGTATTACCGTATTGTTAGTAGGAACAGGAATATTATTTTCGACAATAATATTTTTCTTATCATTATTGTTTACGTTATCGACAATAAAATAACCTGCTGTTGCAACACTACCCACTAAAATAACACCGGCTACGATTTTCATTACCATTGATTTTACCACAACGCCTGATGCAGCAGATGGGTCAACTTTTGGAGTGGTATTGGCTCCGCCATTCCCTGAAGTAATTGATTGCTGAACGTTATTCCAAACACTTGGATTAACATTAGCCTCAAACCCTTTAAAGGTTTGCTTAAAAACTTCGTCAATATTCTCTAATCCGTTTTCCAATTTATAATACTTTTTCTTTTATTAATATTTTTTGCAAATACCCTCTGGCTCTAGATAGTTGTGATTTAGAAGTGTTTACTGAAATATTTAACTCTTCAGCAATTTCCTGGTGCGAATAACCTTCTATTACATACATGTTAAACACTGTTTTAAATCCCGGAGGCATTTTCTGTATCACATCCAACAAATCTCTTGCCGATAATACATCTATTGCATCCTCATTGTAATTCTGCATCTGATAATCCACTTTATCCAACTCAATATCATTCATAAACTTCTTATTCTTACGAATATTATCCAATGCTGTGTTTACAATAATTTTTCTAATCCAACCTTCTAAAGAACCTTTTCGGTTATACATGTCTAACTTTTCGAAGACCTTGATAAACCCCATTTGCAATACATCCTGTGCCTCTTCCAAATCCCGGGAGTACCTTAAACACACCCCCATCATTTTTCTTGAATACAAGTCGAACAAGTATTTTTGAGCCAGTGCATCTTTTTCGAGGCACTTTTTAACCAATTGCTCATCGCTCATTTTCATCGATTCAGTTTAAAGATGTTTTTTTTTATAAAAAGGTTGCATTAACAATTATAAAGTTAATCAATTCCTTCTATCATTTATTTATAACTTTG
>CAYRAD010000410.1:0-2635 GCA_964422135.1 uncultured Vicingus sp. | reverse complement strand
GAGTTAATCTTTAAATAATTCTCCTGCTTGTTTCCAAAGTGGGTCTTTTGGATTGGGAGGTGCAACAATGCAAATATTTTGTTGACTTACAGGGTGAATAAACTCAATTTTTCTAGCATGTAAACTAATGGAGGCATCAGGATTTGATCTGGGAAAACCATATTTTAAATCACCTCTGATTGGACATTTGATAGCTGAAAGCTGAACTCTTATTTGATGATGCCTTCCTGTTAATGGCTTGATTTCTAATAGGTAATAATTATCAAACTCATGTATAACTTTAAATAGTAATTCTGCTTTTTTTGAGCCATTAATTTCATTGCTGTAGGCAACTGATTTATTCTTTTTATTATTCTTTTTCAAATAATGAATCAATCTATCTTCTGTTTTAAAAGGTTTGTTTTTTACAATAGCCCAATAGGTTTTTTGCACTTCTTTATCGTGAAACATTTTATTGAGTCTAGTTAGTGCTTTACTTGTTTTTGCAAACATAATAATTCCACTTGTAGGCCTGTCAATACGATGTGGTGTGCCCAAATATACATTTCCGGGTTTATTATCTCTTTCTTTAATAAAATCTTTAATGATTTCATTTAAAGGTTTGTCTCCTGTAATGTCTCCTTGTACAATATCTCCCGATTTTTTATTGACTACGATGAGGTGATTGTCTTCGTATAGTATTTCTATGGGTTGAGCCATTGATTTATTTTGGAGGTGTAAAAGTAACTCTAATATTTTTACTGATTTCAGGTTTGTATTTGTTTCTACCTTCAACAACAAATAATTTTTTGAAGTAACCTTTTCCCGGAATATCAATATTGATTTCATATTTATTTGGTGGAAGAATCATAATGTAATTTCCTTTGCTTGGATTTACTTCATATAATCCATAAAGTTCTTCAGTTGTTTTATCAAAAACTTCAATCGTCAGGGGTTGATGGTATAAATTAGAATCAGCATCAGTTACAAAACCTTTGATGGTAGTATAGTAGGAAGGGGCATCTTTAAAATCTACTCGATAAATATCTAAATCTCCGTAAGAATCGTTTCTATGAGCAGCAACATAAGCATACTTTTTATTTTCACTAAAACAAATATTCATGTTATCATACGGTGTGTTTAATGGATAGCCCATATTTTCTGGTTTTGACCATTCTTTTTTAGCTAAATTAAATTGAGATTTAAAAACATCAAAACCACCAATGGAATTATGTCCTTTTGATGCAAAATACAATTCGAGTCCATCTTTACTTAAATAGGGGTAAACTTCATCGTAGGGTGTATTGATTGTTTTTCCCATATTTATAGGCTCCGCCCATTCTCCAGTTGGTAATTTTCTGCAAATGTAAAGGTCTTGACCGCCAACCCCTTCAGCTCTATTGCTAGAAAAAATAATGTAATTTCCATCATTAGAAATTGTTGCAGAGATTTGTTCGCTTGTCTTATTATTTATTTGTTTTGCTTTAATTTCTTCAGATTTTTTAAAAGATGATCTGCTTTTTTTTGATAGTTGTAAGTTGTTTTTACTTTTTGGGTTGTTTACATAATATAAAACATAGTTGCCATTTTCTGAAATACCAGCAGTTTGCTCATTTCCATAAGAGTTAGGGTAGCCATTAGACCTTGCTCTGCTCCATTTTCCGTACTTATATTTTGATAAATAGATATCAGCAGTAAAATATCCTTCTAAATCGTAAATTCTTCCAGTAGTACCTTCTCTTCGAGTTGTATAAAGCAAAAAACTTTCATCGGGAGTAATCAATGGCAAGTATTCTTTGCCTTTCGAATTTACTCGCTTTCCTAAGTTTTCAAATTTTAGGTGTAAAGGTTTTTTAATTATAAACTTGGCGTTGTTACACATTTCAATATTTCGTTTACTATCAGCAACTAAATCTGCTTTTGTTCCATTTGTTTTGATGTATTTGTTATAGGTTGAGATAGCCTTATCATATCGGTTAGCCAAGTGGTAGGCTCTTGCTAAATGATACCAGACTTCATCAGGAGTGGATGGGTCTTTTGATGCGGTTTCTAAATATTGAATAGCATCTTTTAATTCATAAGTATAAGCCATGCATACCCCAAATCGATATTTTATTTTTACATCAGTAAGGTTTTTTTTATATTTTTCACGATATAATTCTTTGGCTCGGGTATAGTTCCCTAAATCGAACATTTTACTAGCGTTATTAGAAATTTCATAATTTAATTTTTGAGCAACAACTTTAGAACAAACAGTTGCATACAAGACAAAAAATATGAAATATTTAATTTTCATTCTAGAAAGATAATTATTTTCAAGAAATAGTGATAGGTATTTAGAAATTACTCCTATTGAATGGAAAGTGTTAAAGTTTAATATTGTTCTTTTTCGTTAGGGAAATCTAATGACTTTACATCTTTAATGTAATTTTCGAAGGCACCTTTCATTTCTTCATACAAGTTATGGTATCTCCTTAAAAAACGAGGACTAAAATCGTGAGTTATTCCAAGCATGTCATGAACAACTAGAACTTGTCCGTCAACACCATTACCTGCACCAATTCCAATAACAGGTATGTTTACTTCTTTGGCAACTCTTGTGGCCAATGCTGCAGGAATTTTTTCTAAAACTAAAGCAAAACAACCTGCTTCTTCC
>CAYRAD010000409.1:0-2642 GCA_964422135.1 uncultured Vicingus sp. | reverse complement strand
TTAGTGTCTAATTATTGACCATTCATTTGGGTTTTTTAACCTTTCATATATTTTTCTAAAAAAGTTTTAATATTAATCGTAAATTGCGGCTTACACCTTAAATTTTATTCGCAATGATTAAAAAAATCTTATTTACAGTTGTAATTATATCGCAAATAATAACTGCTCAGGCTCAACTCAATATAAATCTGGTTGGACAATTAACTTTTCCGGGTCACGGTGATCTTAGTGATATATGGGGCTATGTTGACGGAACAGGAAAAGAATATGCTATAGTTGGGACAAATGATGGAACTTCAATAGTTGATATTTCTACACCTTCAACTCCAGTAGAAGTTTTTTTTAGCTCGGGAGCCAGTTCAATATGGAGAGACATAAAGGTCTGGAATAATCATGCTTATATAACCAATGAACAAAATAATGGATTAAAAATTATTGATTTATCTAATTTGCCTGGGGCTATAACTAGTGGTGATGTTTATCAGTTTACGGGATCAACCTACTCTTTTTCTTCAGCTCATAATATTTTTATCGATGAAAATGGTTATGCCTATATTTTTGGTGCAAACAATGGCGTTGGAGGAGCGATAATTTTAGATTTGAATGGCAATCCTAATAGCCCTGTTGAAGTCGGTAGGTATAACAATTATTATTTACATGATGGATTTGTAAGAGGTGATACTTTATGGGGAGCAGCAATCAATGATGGTTTTTTTGTTGTTATTGATGTAACAACTAAATCAAGCCCTGTAAACATGGCTACACAAAACACACCTAGTTTCTTCTCACACAATTGTTGGTTGTCAGATGATGGCCAAACACTTTTTACAACAGATGAGGTAAGCAATGGATTTATTGGAGCTTATGATGTAAGTAACTTATCTAATATCAGTGAATTGGACAGGGTTCAATCTAGTCCGGGAGATTTGGTAATACCGCATAATGCTTTTTTTATGAATAATTATGTTATCACCTCCTATTATAGAGATGGCGTAAAGATTCATGATGTAAGCAACCCGTCCAATATGATTGAAGTAGGAAATTATGACACTTCTCCTCAATTTAGTGGAAATGGATTTAATGGTTGTTGGGGTGTTTACCCTTGGTTGCCTTCAGGTTTAATTATTGCAAGTGATATTGAAAATGGTTTATATGTATTAGGACCAACTTATGTTCCTGCAGCGTTTTTAGAAGGAAATGTAACAGATTCTGTAACAACTTTTGCATTAGATGCGGTACAAGTTGATATTGTTTCTACTACTACATCAACGAATACTAATATTTTAGGGAATTATCAGACAGGATTGGCAACTGCAGGAACTTATGATGTAACTTTTACTAAAATTGGTTATAAGACTAAAACAATAACCGGTGTGGTTCTTACAGCAGGTAATACTACAATTTTAGACGTTGAATTGGTTCCGGATATTCCATTTACCTTACAAGGCCAGGTTATTGAATCAGCTACTTCAAATCCAATTCCTAATGCTTATGTTTTAATAAAAAACCCACAGTTTTCAACAACTGTACAAACAGATGGAGGTGGAAATTTTACTGTACCTAATTTATATGAAAATACTTACGAAGTTTATATTGGTAAATGGGGATATAATCAATTGTGTATGGGAAATGAGTACTTTTCGCAATCCGGTAATCCTTATGTTTATCAGTTAGATAATGGCTACTATGATGATTTTACCTTTGATTTGGGTTGGACGGTTAGTGGAAATCCATCAACAGGAGACTGGGAAAAAGGAGTGCCTGTAGGCACAGCAAATGGAGGTGATCTTGCAAATCCCGGAGAAGATTCCCAAAGCGACTGCATGGATGAGGCTTACGTTACTGGAAACGGTGGTGGTGGAGCAGGAAATGATGATATTGACGGAGGAGAAACTATTTTAACATCACCTGTTTTTGATTTATCTACTTATGCAAATGCTTATGTCTATTTTGATAGATGGTTTTACAATGGCGGTGGTTTTGGTTCTCCAAACGATTCATTGGTTGTAGAATTATCTAATGGTTCCAATACAGTAATGATTGATTTTTCTGATGCTAATGATCCTGATATGAGTACATGGGCATCGAGAGAAATTCAGGTTTCCAGTGTAATTGTTCCTACAAATAATATGCAGTTAATCGTAAGGGCAATGGATCAAAACCCGGGACATGTTGCTGAAGGTGGTTTTGATAAATTTCAGGTGATTGATTCTATAGCGACTACTATAGAAGATGTGGCGATTAATGAAATTAAAGATCTTACCATTTATCCAAGTCCTTTTAATGATGAATTAACAGTAAGACTGAATACAACTGCAAAAAATATATCAGTTGAGGTATTTGAAGTTACCGGAAAAATGATTGACAAAAAAGAGTTTAATAATACTTCAATAGCCACTTTTAAGAATAATTACAAAAGCGGTATTTATTTTATTAAAGTATATGGCGATGGAGCATTAATTAAAACTCAGAAAGTGATTAAATTATAGATGTTGTAATTATTGGCAAACAATACCATTTTGGTAGAATTCTTATCAAGGGGTGGTAGTTTATCAATAATTAACCTCCGAATTTTTCGGGTTAAAGTTCCTGTTTTAGTTCAATTAAAAAACCTTTAATTTTTTGCAGAGATTGTACAATCT
>CAYRAD010000408.1:0-2643 GCA_964422135.1 uncultured Vicingus sp. | reverse complement strand
GTAAGTATATACCGCGACCACTGATCCTAAAACCGCACAAGGTTGAAAAATTCTCCAACGAAAAGAAGAAGAATTAGATCGTAGAATCGGTCATACTTTTGGAAGAAATAAAACTGTAACAAAAGAAGTTCATGATTTACCATTACTATATACTTATGGTTGGGGAACTCCTGTATTTTTAAAACATAGAAACTGTAGAGATTTTAGTTCTTCTGATGGTGACAAAATAGAAGTGTGGGAAGGAGCAGGATCAAACTATACTGATATTTTAACTGATGAGCAGTGGTATGATTTTGAGCCTGTTTATGGAAGATTGTTTTTAAGAGGATATATTTTTACAATCATAAGAAAAAACAGGATAAGAGTAACATATCGTTATGGAGACGCAACAGTTCCTTTAGATGTTGCAGACGCATGTATAAAATTATCTGCTATAGATTTACTAAACTCTAGTTTTAGAATGGATGTTTTGCCTGTTGGTTCTAATGGTGCAGATATACAAGCATCAAAAGCTGATTGGAGAGCAGATGTTGAAAACTGTATTGACAATCGACAAGAAATATTCTTCATACCATAATGAGTAACGACGACCTATATGACTACGAACCACTTGTAGAAGCATTTATGGATCAATTGATGGATCCAACATTGACTATGGAAGAATTTAAAACTGAACTTAGTGGAAGAAAAAAATATGCACATACTATTACAATTGCAATGGCAAATGATGCTAATGTTTTAATGCAGAAAATAGCAAAAGAAAAAGGAGTTATATTTCCTTGGCAAATTATACCTTTAAAAGTTAACAAAGGACAGATGTTTGGTGGGGGAAAACTCGGAGATGAGTTTGCTCTAGCTCCAATAAACGATCACATCATGCCTAAAATTATTAATGGTTTGGTTGACTATGGAATTTTTCTAAAAGAAAGACATGATGAGGAAGCTAAGGCTCATGACGCTAAAGGAATACAACATCCTCAAAAATGGAAGGTTGAGTTTTTAACATGGGCAGAAAGACAGGGTAAAATAAAAAAATCAGCATATCAAGAAAAACTTAGAGGAAGAAATACAGAAAAAGATACTGTGAGAAACATTGGAGAAAAAGGATCTTACAACGTATCACAAAACATACCTTTCATAATACCTTTTGCTTATCTTGAGACAGAGTATAATAAATTACTTAAATCAAAAGGACGTGGTGGCATATTTAATTCTACAAGAGAATTAAAAGAAGCATTGGAACCAAGGGTTATTGCAGAGGCAAAGGCACGGTTAACAATTACATCAGATGATGATGCAAGAAAAATAATTGTAAATGCCCCAGAGTTTCTTAGTGGATCACGGATTAATTATTTGGCAGGGTCTAAAGAAGACCAAGATGTAATAAATGAGATATTACAAATAGGGGCAGAAAGGTTTTGGACGAATTTAGATGATAATTTTGATCCAAAACTATTTGCAAAAAACAGTTCAGTTAGTTTAACAGGGTTGTTTCCTGAAGATGTGGGAGAAGAACTCTATAATCAAATACTTTCAAAAGCTACATCTCAAGAAGCAAAATTATATGGTGAAAAAGTATATGCTAAAAAAACTAAAAGAGGTGTTTTAGGAAAGTTTCCAAATATTGATAATATACGAAATTGGTTCCATGAACAAAAAGATGGTGCTAGTCCAAAACAGAGAGGAATTGAAAACTATAACTCTGGAAAGAAAGCTCCTGCAGCGTTTGAGAGTCTTACAAGTGATCAAAAATGGAGGGAATTAGAAAGAATGGTTTTTATGATAGCAAACTCAATTTATGAAAAAAATACAGGTAAAAGCAAAAGACTTAGAAAAGGAAGAAACAAAAGCAGGAGAACAGACATTACATCATCTGCTAGTTATCAAGCCCATAAAAGAGACCATGATAAACAATTCTTAAAAAAGGAAAGAGATGATGCTAGGGATGCACGACGAACACGACAGAGTGATAGTGGTGATAAAAGATATGGTAGAAGAAGTAGGCGTTGGAAAAGAGAATCTTAATATATAGATAACAGGACATATAAATATGGGTAATTCAAACATGTATGCATCTGTTTCAGACATGAAGTCACTCTTATTGGATAATTGGAGTTTGTCTACCACACCTGATATAACATTTACATGGGAAGAAAAATCAACAGGTTTTATGGATGATAGAAGAGATTTTGTGTTATTAACACCAACTAATGAGGAACCTACATATTTTGGATTGTATGGTCAGGATTTTTTACACCAGATTTATGTTAAAATGGACATACATACATATCAAAATCTTGAACATCATGAAAATATAGTAAATGAAGTAGTTAGAATAATAAAGGCAAATATAAGAAGAACTGACTTTGTTGACTTGGTTTTAACACAATCAAGCCAAGAAAATGATATGTTTAGAAATATGTTTAGGCATAGTTTTATTGCTAGATACAGGAAACTAAATCCTTAATATTTATATACTTAGTCATTACTTATAAATTATGGTACGAACAGGCGCACATGCATATATTAAATATGGTTGGGAAGGAGCCATATTAGGAGCCTTAGCAAGTGGAGAAACTGCAGATAAGAAATTTGGTCTTCAGGACAAAATGTCATCACTTTCGTTAACCCATAATCGACAAA
>CAYRAD010000407.1:0-2649 GCA_964422135.1 uncultured Vicingus sp. | reverse complement strand
AACTATGAAGCATACTTGCTTGATTATGTGGAGGAGAATTTATCTCCCGAACTTACTGCTGAGTTAATGTTGTTTCTTGAGAGTAATCCAGATTTAGAAGAAGAGTTAGCTGATTTCGAAGGGCTCAAACTAGTTGCACCTTCTGTTTATTTGGAGAATAAAGATGAATTTAAAAAAGATGACAGTATAGTTACTCTTACCAATTATGAAGATTTTATTATTCAGGAAATAGAAGGGGAGAATGCTACAGATGTTTCTACAGCACTTCATTTATTTTTAGAAAAAAATTCTAATAAACAAGCTGATTTTGTAGCTTATCAAAAAACAAAGTTAATTGCTCCAACAATTATTTTTAATGATAAAAAATCGCTTAAAAGGAAAGAAGGAATTATTATCCCTATGTATTGGTGGTATTCTGCTGCTGCAGCTGTATTTATTATTCTCTTTTATTTAAGTAGTTTGAATAATGGAGAAAACAATAAAGTTCAAACAATTGCTAACAATGAAGAAATAATAGCTCCAATTAATACTAATAAGAATATAAAAGAAGAAAAAATTGAAGAGACAGAAAATAAGTTGGCAAATGTAGCAACTGAAAAATTCAATTCAATTCCTTATGAAAATAGAAAAGCTAAAGAAAAAACACCTCAAATTACTCCAAAATTAAAAGAGGAACCCTCTACGATATTAGCAGAAAACCTTGTTCAAGTAGAAGATAACAACGTAGATTCGTTGCCTGTAAATAATATTACAGAACAAGTTGTTGAAGAAATTCACTATGCTGATAATGTAAAAATTACTTTTGACGATGATTCCATTATTCATCAAAAAGAAAAATCCGAAAGTCACTTTAAAATTATAACACAAGCTTTAATAAAATCTATTACCAAGAAATTTTTTAGACAAAAGAAAAACGAAGAAGGAGAAGTCTTGGCTTATACTGTTAATATTGGTAAAATAGGCTTTTCCAAAAAAACGAGAACGAAAAAATAAATTTTGTGTAACAAAATAGTTCTCCTGTTCGTCCTATTTCAAAACGCCAGTAATCTTTACCAGTTACATGCTAAAAAAATAACAATGAAGACATTAATCACATCTATACTATTAGTACTTATTATGAGCACTACTTTCGCTCAAACAGCATCGAGAAATCTTGAAGACTTTTCTTCTTTAAAAGTAAATAGTGCAGTGGAAGTAATCTTAAAACAAGGCAATAATAATAAAATTAACATTGTAGGCATTTCTCCTGATGATTTAAATAAAATTAACGTAGAAGTTTCAGGAGATGTCCTTTATGTATCTACCAGTGCAGGCATCCATATAAACAAAGGTTCAAAAGTAATTATCACTTTTAAAAATCTTAATAATATCATGCAAGTTGGTGATTCAGGCAACAGCTTTACCAATAAAATAATAGTAAAAGGAAGTGGTGCAATGGATGCAGATTTCAATATTAATGTAAATGAATTTACCATCGATTTTTCGGGGGCAAGTGACATTAAACTGACAGGAAAAGTTAATGTATTGAATGTGAAATTATCAGGAGCATCAGACTTAAAATCAGGCGGTTTGATAGCAAAGAGTGTAATCGTAAATATTTCTGGTGCATCAGACGCTACTTTATTTGTTGATAGTGCAATTGTAGGGAAAATTTCAGGAGCATCCGATGTTCATATAAAAGGTAATCCAAGTTATAGAGACATAAATAATAGTAGTGCTTCAACCATTGGCGGATCATGTGATGAGCTTAAAATAAAAGTCGGAAAGAATAATAACTTAATTGTTAATGATGACAATGTGGATTTTAATTTAGGGAAAAGCACAGTAAAGGTGGTTGATGACACAACCAATATCAAGTTTTTTGGTTACAAACTGTTGGTGATTGATGATTCTGTTTCTTTACAAAAAAAAGATAAAGTTCGAAGAAATCATTGGGCAGGAATAGATTTAGGAATTAATGGATTTTTAAATGCGAATAACAGTTTTGATTTAACTAATGATCCATCATTAGTCTCAACTAACCCTAAAGAAGTTACTCAATTTATGGAGCTAAAATATAGTAAATCATGGACCGTTAGCATAAATTTTATGGAATACTTTATTAAAATAAAAAAACACCATATCGGATTTGTTACAGGTTTGGGAACTGAGTGGAACAATTATGAACTAAAACATAATGTTAGCTTAAACTCAGAAGGGGGTAGTCATATATATGCTACAGTTGACGAGTTTACTAAAGATTATACTTGGGGGGAAATAGATACCACTTTTACCTATTCTAAAAATAGATTTAAAACTTGGTTCATTAATGCTCCATTGTTATTAGAACTTAATACAGGAAATCACAAAAACAAATCTTTTCATATTTCTGCTGGAGCAATTGTTGGTTTTGATTTGCAAACCAAAATAAAATACATCTACAAGGATAATGGAACAGAAAAAAAAGAAAAGGACAAACAAAGTTTTAATACCAATCCTTTTAGAGTTAGTTTAACAGCAAGGTTAGGTGTGGGATGGCTTAATTTGTTTGCAACTTATAGTTTAACTCCTTTATTTGAAAACAATAGAGGTCCAGAATTGTATCCTTTTACAGTAGGAGTTACCTTATTAGGATTTTAATTATTACTTACTGTTTACTAAATGCAACTA
>CAYRAD010000406.1:0-2652 GCA_964422135.1 uncultured Vicingus sp. | reverse complement strand
CTGATAATGTTTCCATTGAATCTCTTTGTGGAAAATCAATTGAATCCCAAGTTAATACAAGATTCTTGGGGTTACTAATATAAAACCCATTATATTGCTGTAAAAAAGCATCAATCACAAATTTTTTAGAATAGATATTCATTTGAAAATCAAATCGTTTTGTATTGCCATACGTTTTAATTTGTTCTTCGGAAGCAGGCATACCAAACGCAACAGCTAATCCTAACCATTTATAATTAAATCCAAACCCTAAACTTGTAATCCCAAGTGGTGACAATTTAAGAGATTGTTTATTATTAGAATTAATTATCTCTAAATCATTTTTTTTTACCACATTCATTACTTTTAGTAATAACTGGTCTGAATAATCAACATATCTTTCTTCAATGGTAGTAGTATCAACAGCATCTGTATCTATTTCGATCTGTGCAACACTAATAACATAACTAATTAAAAATAAAAATGTTAGGCTAAGGTTTTTCATGTAAAGTTAACGTTTATCTGAATAAATACATTTTGCCAAATCCTTTCTTAAAATAAAAATCCATGCTCGATTCTCGTTGTTCAATATCTTCATTATTTATTTTAGTAATTACCCTGTATAAATAAAGTCCATTAGCCAATCTATCACCATAAGTATCGGTTCCATCCCAAGAAAACTGCGAAATATTTCGTCCAATATTTATAGGACCTAATTCATCTTTATGAATTTCTCTGACTACTTTTCCTGTAATGGTCATTATTTGTATTTTAAAGATATCCGGAATTTTACTGCCAGTTAAAGTAAAAACGAACCTTGTAGATGTAGTAAATGGATTTGGATAATTAATAATATTAGTTATGGTAGATCTATTAATAACTTCAAAACCAATAATATAATCATAATTTCCTGAGTTATTTAAAGACCTGTCTGTAGCCTGAACTCTTAATTTATATTTACCATCAACAGGAAAGTTTCCTTGTAAAATTATCTTAGAATTATTCTTAGGTAAGGATGCCGGTATGAATTGCATCTTTTCGATTCCGTTCGAATAAAAATAAATTCTTTCTTCAATTCCATTTGGTGGGGTTATATAAACTGCATAATTCGAAGTATCATTTAATAATAAAAATTGATTTTCGTCTGTTACTTCAATAATTACATTTGCTTCAGGAGAAACAATATCCCCATCTAAAATATGAACACCATCAAAAGTAACATCCAAAATAGGATTAACCTTGTCGCTATTAACAAAAAATGGAATCTGGGCTACATTATTAAAATGGTATTTTTCAAGTTGATCATTATTAGGGTTTACATCTATTAATAAACTGTTTAATCCTGTTAACCCTATAGTAGAAAAATTTAAAGTCGCTATTAAAACACTATCAGCCAATAAAGGTTTTTGTCTAGGATAGGATAAAAAATGTAAATTGTTGTTTTTATCAAGGACAGTAAAAGATATTAATAAACTATCCATATCGTAACGGCTAATATTTTTTACAGCTATTGAAACCGAAATATTCATTCCTTCGTCAACAGTATCATTTTGAAAACTATAATATATTCCGGGATCTAGTGCTGCTTCCGGAACACCCTCATAAGTAACCTGCCAACGCTCAAGTTGTGGTGCAGTAAACAAAGAGTCATCCGATAGATGGGCATTCAATTTAAGATAAGGATATATTGCAGCATTTACATTGTTAGTAATTCTTATATCGCCTGAGTCGGTAGGTAAATTTGTTAAGCTACTTATTAGTGTTTCATTTCCACTGGCATCAACCCCATAAACATTTAGTACAGAACTGTCCTTTGTTGACGGAAATTCCAAAGGTGTCATTCTCCATGATAAAGAATCCCAACTTTTTGCCGGGCCCAAAATCTCAGAAAAAATATTGGCATAATTTGCACTAGAAGTTAAGGTGGTCGAGAGATTTAAGTTTTTCTGATTAACAGAATCTCCTATCACTTCAATTGCTGAAGCAGGATTCCCTTTCTGAACATAGAATAAAAAAGGTAACGAATCTGCAACGGTTGGTAATTGAGTTGCTCCCATATTCCCAAATTGTGTTCTTAAGCCTGATGGAATTGAATTAAAACCCGAGAAAGAGTTACAATACCATGTCCACATTAAAATATGGTTGCCATTAGGAATACTATCTCTCAACATATTCTCTAAAGCTATCATTTGTGCCGGATTATTTTGACGAAAAATAAAAAAGAACTCCTGAGAAGACCCAATAAAATTTGAAAAATTATTGACGTGACCTAACGCACTATGCTCAAGAGCAGACCATGGTTCTAAGGTCAGTGAATCGATTACTGCTACGTGCAGCGAACTAGTTGTAAGATATCCATCTCTCCCCATTAATTCAGTATTTAAAAAATAGGCTATTTTACTGTATTCACTAGAACTAGCTGCTCCATAGGTTACCCCTCTTAACTCTTTAACGTTATTGGCAAAATTAAATTTACGAGTGGGCCTGTCATATTGTAAAAATTGAAATCCATCATTTTCAAACTGAAAAAAATGATCCTGTTCCCAACCTTCTTTTCCCTGGATGTATTGAAATGATCTATTTCTCCAACTATAGCCTGTGGCATCCACAGAATCTTTACTTACTCTCCAGAAATATACAGTACTATCGGGCATAATTTGCAATAAAGCCGGA
>CAYRAD010000405.1:0-2655 GCA_964422135.1 uncultured Vicingus sp. | reverse complement strand
ATTGAATGAAGTAGATTTAATCAAAATTATTGATGATGTGTTTACGGAATTGTTTAAAGGTAAACTGAATTATACAGTATCGATAAACAACCGTAAAATATTACAAGGAATAGTAGAGTCAGTTGGAGAGCAAGACAATTTTGAACAAATAGTTGTTGCTATTGATAAGTATGATAAGATAGAATATCAAGGAGTCATTGAAGAATTTAAAAAATTAGAAATACCACAAGAAATAATTATGGTTTTATCTGATGTATTGTTAAATGAAGATTTGTATGGTTCAGGCTTATACATTGATTTGAACGATTATTTCCCTTCGTTAACTTCTCAACTAGATGATTTATCATATAAAATTCAAAACCAAGAAGGTATAAATGAATTAAGATTTGTTTTTGAAAAATTAAAAACTTTAGGTTTAAAAACTGCCAATGTAAAATTCGACCCAACTCTTGCACGTGGTTTAGGCTACTACACAGGAACAATCATAGAAGTTAAAGTAGATAACTTCCCTAGTATTTGTGGTGGTGGGCGTTACGATGATTTAACGGGCAAATTTGGTTTAAAAGATGTATCGGGTGTAGGCATCTCTTTTGGGGCAGATCGGATTTATGATGTACTGTTGGATAACGATTTATATCCTGAATTTAAAGGCGATTCTACTCAAGTATTGTTTACCAACCAAGATAATGATGATGAAGAACGTTTTTTACCTATGCTATTCAAGTTGAGAGAAGTGGGTATTAATTCAGAAATTTATCCTGAATGTGCTAAATGGAAAAAACAAATGACTTTTGCCAATAGAAAAAATATTGAGTTTATTGTTTCGTCCAATCAAGAAGGAGAAACCTTTGTGAAACAAGCTGATGAAAATGAAAAGCAACAATTTTCTACTGCTGAAGAGTTGATTAAAATAGTAAAAAATACTTAAATCGTTATACTGAATTTATTTTAGCATCTGGTTATAGATTTGAAAAGTTTAGGATGACGTACAAAATTGAAGTGTAAATAATTTAAAATAACCGCCATTGTGAATTGATTGTCTTATTAAGTTAAAAAAATGTCAGTTCGAGTGTTCCTAATTTAGTTAGGAATGTATCGAGAACAACATTTTTAACATTAAAAACAAGACAATTGATAAATTGATTCGTTCCTACAATGCTAAAACAATTAAGATATGGCAACACATCAAATCAACAAAAATTGGTTAACATTAGAATCCATTAATGAGATTATTTCTAAAGATTTAAAATTAGAACTCTCAAAAGAAGTAACAGCTTTAGTAGTAAAATGTAGAACCTACCTCGATAACAAATTAGCAACTAACAATAAGCCAATTTATGGTATAAACACTGGTTTCGGCTCTTTGTGTAATACCGAAATTTCTACAAATGATTTAGAAAAATTACAAACTAACTTGGTTATGTCGCACGCTTGTGGAGTGGGAGAAGAAGTTCCTCAAGATATTGTGAAATTGATGATTTTATTAAAAATTCAAGGTTTAAGTTATGGACATTCGGGTGTTCAGTTAAGTACCATACAACGTTTAGTCGATTTTTATAACAACGCTATTTTTCCTGTTGTTTACCAGCAAGGTTCATTAGGTGCTTCAGGCGATCTGGCTCCGTTGGCAAATATGTCACTTCCGCTAATAGGATTAGGAGAAGTGTATTACCAAGGCGAAAAGATGTCGGGTGAGGAAATGAATAAAAAAATGGGTTGGGAACCAATTAACCTGAAATCTAAAGAAGGATTAGCCTTATTAAATGGAACTCAATTTATGAGTGCTTATGGAGTTCACTCGTTAATTAGAATGAAAAAGTTGAGCACCTTAGCAGATATCATTGCTGCAATTTCAATTGATGCTTATGATGGAAGACTTGAACCTTTTAATGAATTGATTCATAAAGTTCGTCCACACGATGGACAATTTATCACTGCCAGAAACATTAAAAAAGTGTTGGAAGGAAGTGAAATTATCAATCAAGAGAAAGTACATGTGCAAGACCCCTATTCGTTTAGATGTTCACCTCAGGTTCATGGTGCCTGCAAAGATGCTATAGCTCACACTCAAAGTGTTTTTGAAAAAGAGATTAATTCAGTAACCGATAATCCGACTATTTTTCCAGATGAAGATGAAATAATCTCGGCAGGTAATTTTCACGGTCAGCCGTTAGCAATGTCGTTAGATTATTTGGGTATTGCTATTGCTGAACAGGGAAGTATTTCTGAAAGAAGAACCTATAAATTAATTGGTGGAGAAAGAGGGTTGCCAGCTTTTTTGGTGGCTAACCCTGGTTTAAATAGTGGATTTATGATTCCTCAATATGCACAAGCATCTGTGGTGAGTCAAAACAAACAATTAGCAACACCTTGTTCTGTTGATACGATAGATTCTTCAAACGGACAAGAAGATCATGTAAGCATGGGTGCAAATGCTGCAACTAAAGTTTATCGAATGATTGATAACTTAGAGAAAATTATGGGAATAGAAATTATGAATGCTGCTCAAGCACTTGAATTTAGGAAGCCTTTAAAATCTTCTTCTCTTATTGATAAAATTGTTTCAGAATATCGAAAAACGATTCCTTTTGTAAATGATGATGTGGAAATGCATCCTCAAATTGAAAAGAGTATTGAGTTTGTAAAGCAATATGC
>CAYRAD010000404.1:0-2658 GCA_964422135.1 uncultured Vicingus sp. | reverse complement strand
AATAAGATTTTTTTAATCATTGCTAATAAAATTTAAGGTGTAAGCCGCAATTTACGATTAATATTAAAACATTTTTTAGAAAATATATGAAAGGTTAAAAAACCCAAATGAATGGTCAATAATTAGACACTAACGAACTATCCTTTCAATGGTATAATCATAAAATCTTAAAATATTAGTACCGGTATTTTCATATCCACTTTCCACACCCGTTTTTAAGAAGTTAAATTGTATAGACATTCCCTGATAATATTTTAATGACTCTTCAGAAAATAAAGTTCCATTATGCTTAAGATTACCTCCAAAGTAATAAGCTAAATCAAAGCCTAACAAGGTATTAGAAGAAGGGTATGTCTCATTTTTTTGAACATAATTATTAATAAATAAAGAAGTTAATGAATCATTATAATCGATATATCTTTCATCACAGTAGTGTACGTTTAATTGTTGAAAATATTCCAGGTCAATATTTTCAAATTTTATCCATTCTTCCAAACCTATAAGTGTAATCCGATAATCTTTATAATTTCGTTTATTTAAAGTTGTACTTAATAAGCTAAACAAACTGGTAACAAAAGTCTGCTCTGTAACCGGAACAAATATCACATTGTTTTTATCTCTTCTTAAATTGGCAACAACATCACTAATATTATAATTTATTTTTAGCGTTTTAATTGATGAATACAGGGTTGTGTCCTCCGAGTTTAAGATTAGATTATTGTAAGCTTTAACATAGAGATCAACCAATGGTTTTTCTTTTGCTTTTTCATATTCTATTGCTAAGAGATTTTCGGTTTTAAAACTATCAACTACTAAGCTACAAATCTGATTTAGAGTAGATGATTTTGATGGAACAACTTTAAATATATATTCATTTCCTAAAAGCGTTTTGTTATTTTGTTTAACGGGAGCAATTACAGGAATATGGTTTTCTAAGGCAAATTCAGCAACATAATTAAAGTTCTTTTCGTAGAGAGGTCCTACAATCATGTCAACTTTCTTCAGCTCAGGTTTTAACAAAATATTATTAATACGGGCAGAATCGCTCCCATAGGTATCGAAAACATAAAGTTTAAACCTACATTCAGATGATGTAAGAGAATCCATAGCTGTCAAAAATCCATTATAAAATTCGATGGCAAATTTTGATTTTGGGTAGATTGTTTTCTCTTCTAAAATACTTCTATGTTGAGTGATTTCATCATTTTCATCAAAAAAGAAAGGCAATAATAATGCAATGGCATATTCATCTTTTTTTACCACGTTAGTATCTATATCCATTGGCTGTATGCCAATAATATTATTGGACAACAAGGAATTCTCCACTATTGTTTCAGTATTTTTTAGTTTTATGGGTAAATTAATGGTTTCTCCAGCTTTCAATCCCTGATTTAAGCCATCATTAATCAGTAAAATTGAATCAACAGTTGTATGATAAAGTTTGCTTAACGAATACAAGGTCTCTCCTTTACTAACTACATGTGTTTTATATTTGGGCTGAGTCGATGCCTGATTGGTAGTATTTGCCGAATTATTCATAATACCAGTAACAGGAATTCTAATAATTTGTCCTTCTTTCAATCCTTCAGTGATTTCAGGATTAGCTGCAATTATTTCCTGCTGTTTTACATGATAAAGATTAGCTATGGAATATAAGGTCTGTGACTTTTGAACTTCATGATTAATAAAATTTCCATTTGTTTTTGTTTCATACAACGAATCTTTTTTTACCGGGATAAATATCTTTTCTCCTATGCTCAATCCATCCAAAACTCCCGGATTCTCCGTTTTAATAACATCCATGGGAACATCATATTTTTGATGAATAAAATAAAGCGATTGTCCCTTTTCAACTATATGAATATAGTAATCCTTCCCATTAATTTTATGGATTTCAAGAGAATCTGTCTGAGCACTAACTTCTATTGCTACAAACATTATTAGTAGTATGAAAACAACTTTAGTTATGCTTTTAAAATTCTTCATATTTTGTCTTCGGTCTTCTGCCTTCAGTCCTTAAAATTTATAGAATATCATTTGAGGACTGAAAATGGCCAACTGAATTTACTCCCATTCTATAGTTGCAGGAGGTTTAGAACTTATGTCATAAACCACTCTATTTACTCCTTTAACTTTATTTATTATTTCATTTGAGGTTTTTGCTAAAAATTCATAAGGTAAATGACACCAGTCAGCTGTCATCCCATCTGTAGATTCAACTGCTCTTAAAACCACTGCCTTTTCATAAGTTCTCTCATCCCCCATCACGCCAACTGATTGAACAGGTAATAACATTGCTCCTGCTTGCCAAACACTATCATATAAACCAGCTTCTCTCAACCCATTGATAAAAATATGATCTACCTCTTGCAAAATTTGTACCTTTTCTGGAGTAATGTCTCCTAAAATACGAATAGCAAGTCCTGGCCCAGGGAAAGGGTGTCTTCCCAATAAGCCATCACTTAATCCTAATGTTTTCCCAACTCTTCTTACCTCATCTTTAAATAATAATATAAGAGGTTCAACAACTTGCAATTTCATATAAGCAGGCAATCCGCCAACATTATGATGCGATTTGATGGTTTGAGAAGTTCCACCATTTACAGAAATGGATTCTATCACATCTGGATAACTAGTACCTTGAGCCAACCCTTTTAC
>CAYRAD010000403.1:0-2665 GCA_964422135.1 uncultured Vicingus sp. | reverse complement strand
CCATCCACATCCTAAATTTACCGTTATCGTATATCACGGATGGGTCGGCTAAATAAAGAGCGTTTGAACCATTTCCAGTAACCACCGGGTTGGCGGGGTCTCTGGTGAAATTTGTTTGAGCCGATAATAATAGAATGTTGAACAGTAGAACAACACAAAGCAATCTTTTTGTTTTCATTGCAAATAATTTATATTAGTTTACCGCCAGTTTATGTTGTGTGTAGTGTTAATTCTTTATCAATTTCTTTGTTACCATCCGATTATCGCTTGTTCTAATCTGCAAAAAATACAATCCCACTGGTAAGTTTTCTATTGATAGCTTGTAATTATTATCTACTGTTTCAACTCTTTTAATGACTTTTCCTAAAGTGTTAATTAATTGAATAGAAATCTTTTCGTTTGATGAATTACTAATTGTTACAAAATTGTTGGCTGGGTTGGGATAGATTTCTACATCAAACTCTTTATTTATGTCCTCATTTACCCCCATTGAAATTGGATTTTTTGTTTTCATATACCAAGGGTCTAAATCAAATACATCAGTAGAATCTGAAGGATTCGTTTTTTCATATAATACTACAAAAGATAAGTCTCCCCAACTGGTTAGTGTTGGCTCGCCATAAGCAATTATGGTAGCCCCTCCTCCCGTAACCGTACCATTACCGACAACCATTTCGATATTTGTCCACCCATTTTTCCAATCAGGAATAGTACTCATTTGTTTAGCTCTATAAATACTTCTAACAGAAGTGGTTGAGTCAACAGCCGAAAAATACAACCACCAAATAACACCATCAAACCACAAATGAGGATGTTGTGCTGTAGGATGTGTATTTAAAATCGAAGAAATTAATTGTGGAGTGGACCAAGTTGTACCTGAATTAGTGCCTATTGAAAAAAGAATATCCGAATTACTTTCATTCAGTTTATCCTGGCGCTCATAGATAAGCACGAGAGAATCGGGTGTAAGTTGTTCTATATGAGGATTGTCTTCAAAAAAATTGGTATCGTTAATACTTGGAGGCAACACGCTTCCACTTAAAACAGGGGCAAATGAAGTGTTTTGTTGTAGGAAAAGTTGTCGTTTAGAAAAAACAGAATCTACTCCATAAACCAAATACGAAGCTCCACCTGACCCATTATCTATCATTTGTGGGGCTGTTTCACTTGTAGTTGGTCTTGCCATTGCTGTTGACGACCATGTGGAAAAAGGTAATGAGGTATCTATTCGGGTAGATAAAACGATATCTGAGTGCATCCATGAAGCACCATTGACAAAGGGATTGCTGGTTGTATCTATATTTAATAACGATGCTCTTATGTATGGAGCGACACTCATTACTCCAGTGAAAGGAGTTTGTTTAGACCAGTCATCGAAATAATTAATTAAATCAAGAGGCTCATAGGATGAGTATAGTCGCAGTCCATCACGAGAAATATAAACCCCATCTTCAAAACCATCTGTAGCCATAGGCTGAACATAGGGCTGTTCAAATTCGTTAGTCAGAATCAAATTTGGAACTGCATTGTTCCTAATGGTATTCCATGTTTGAGCATTTGTTAGCGAGGATATTGTTAGTCCAAGCATTGTAAATAGTAGTTTTATTTTCATAATTTAATTTATTTTCGATGAAAGTTAATTATTATTAGACGAATAGAAAATTATTCTTGTTGAAAATCTAATTTTTTAGGCCTCCAAATGTAGCTGCCAAATCGTAAAGAAAAACCCCATTCTATCGCCCACCCTTTTATACTCGTTGTGTAAGGACGGTCTAAATTATTGTGTTCTATGTCATTTGCCATTGGTTTACCAACGCTATTAAAATGACTTACTAATCCCATTATGGCAAAACGTTTAAAAATATAATAACGCACAGATGTTCCTGCTCTATAGATGTAACCAATTCCTCTGTATTTATAATCGCTTTCATTTTGTTTGTCGTCAAAAGATGCTTCATAATATCCAAAAGAAGAATAAACTGACCAATCTATCCGGTTGCTTACATAAGTGTGGTAAGCTACATCAAAAGTTAATTCGGAAGTTTTTAAATTAACACTATTATTGGGCATATTTATATTGTAAAATTTTAATGCATCTACTTTCCACACATCACCACCAGCCATTATACCAATTCCTATTCGATTGGTTATTCCATATTCAATAAACAAAGGGTCTCTTATACCCTCCATAAAACTATTTTTAGTTTGAGGCTGGGTTATGGAAACATCATTAGCAATAGGGTTGTAATTATTGGTATTGTAATATGCTTTTACACTTCCTCCTGAAGCACTTATTAAAAATGCTCCTTGTTTAAATGCTTGACTAAAACCGGTTAAAGCTATTATTGTTAAAAAAAGTAAAAAAAAGTTTCTAAAGGTGTGTTTTATCGTTTTCATCATTCAACTTTTAATGGGTTTCTGTATATAAGTCGAATAAAAAAAGAGTTACCCTATCTAAAAAGTAAAAAATGTGAACTTTGGATAAGAAAATCATTGTCTGTTCGAGTAATTTTCGGTAGAAAATTGTATCGAGAACTCATGATTTTCCTTCAAAAAGCTATTCTCGATACATCACGCTTAAGCGTGACACTCCTTTAGACTTGTATTTTAAAAATAATTAGATTTAAAATCGGAAAAGGTAAACTATCAATTCACGCTAAGTTGT
>CAYRAD010000402.1:0-2669 GCA_964422135.1 uncultured Vicingus sp. | reverse complement strand
ATTAATAACTACAGTGACGAACCTAATCCAGATAGTATAAATACTTAATAATACAATTATTTGGAGAAAATAATGGCTAGACAAGCAATTGGAATTGGCACTACCGCTAATGACGGTACAGGTGATCCACTACGCACGGCATTTGATAAAGCAAATGATAACTTTTTAGAGTTATATATGTTACAATCAAATGGTACGTCAGCAGTAGCGGTACCAGGCACAAATGTAGGTGCCGCCGGCGATTATGCAGGGAAAACAGCATATAACGCAACACATTTTTATATTTGTACAGCGGCATATGATGGCACAACAGCAATTTGGCGCAGAGTAGCAATCGCTAGTTGGTAAAATAAATGGCCGCACCTTACTGGGTTACAGATGCTGGTGATCTTGGCACTATACAGGAACAAGAATTTTATTCTTTACAATTAACTGGGCGAGATCCTGATAAAGGAAGTAATAATACTGGATTAACATTTACGTTACTTGCCGGTAAGTTACCTGGCGGCGTGGCATTAGCACATACGGGACTTATTGATGGTATACCTACACAACGTAGTTTACTAAAAGGCGTTCCTTATGAAGTTAGTGAAAATGTTACGAGTACTTTTGTTATTAGAATAACAGATGCAGAAAATTTATTAGCAGACAGAACTTTTAGTTTCACTGTTTCTGGACCAGACTCGCCAGTGTGGTCTACTACAGCAGGAAAATTAGCAGATGTTCATGATGGACAAGAAATTACAACAACATTAGCCGCAACTGACTCAGATTTAGACACATTAACTTATAGTATAAATTCAGGTAGTTTACCAGCTGGATTAACTATGAGCACGGCTGGCGTAATAACTGGACGAATTGCTAAACTTCCAGGTACATCAAAAGATTTTAATTTTGTTGTTAGAGTAACTGATGGTAATACTAATGCAGATAGACAATTTAGTTATAGAGTACACGCTATTGGTGATGCTACTGTAGATACAACTGAAGATGCGTTTGGTGACGATATTAAAGTTGATAGTACTAGTACAATGTGGACTTCTGACAACTATACTTTTGCTAGACCATATATGGTAAGAGAAACAGGATCTGTTGGTACACTTAGACACAGTAATTATTATATTGAGTTGTTTGAGGGTAAAACGTTAGAGGATTTACCACAAATTGCTTTTGAACAAAGTGGCAATTTACCACAAGGTACTACTTTTAATGGGACATATGAAACTGATGCTACAGATAAAGTAGGTTCATGTCTTGTATACGGTGAAGTACCGAGCACAACAGCATCTTCCACAGCATATGCATTTAAATTAAGACCGAAAAATACTTTTAATGATAACAAATACAGTCCTGCTAAAAGTATAACAATATATGGAGAGTGGATTGAGTATACTTTAACTATTCGTGGTGCTACAGATACAGAGGTCACTTGGGGTTAATTATGGCTACGAGTTTAGGAATAATAGACGCTGGAAAGCCTTGTAAGTTAAAAATTAATGCAACGGCGCCTGATGGATCAAATTTGTTTATTAGATTAAAAAGATCAAAAGACGCTGGTGAACTTCCACAGGGTTTAAAGATATCACAGGATGGAACAATTATAGGAAGAACTACTTTTCGTAATAATACAGTGTTTGACAAGGCAACAACAACTTTTACAGATACTGACTCTACTGATATTACAACATGGGACAGCAAATATGAATTTACTGTAGAAGCTTATAGTGCAATTGGACCATTAACTAGTATTGCTGTACTTGATGGAGGTACAGGTTATACAACAGCACCAACTGTAACTATTACAGGTGGTGGAGGTACGCAAGCATTAGCAACTTGTACAATATCTGGTGGTGTTGTTAATTCAATTACTGTAACAGCGGGAGGAGATGGTTATACACATGAACCGACTATTACTTTTACTGGTGGCGGTGGCTCTGGTGCAATTGGTCGTGGTGATATTGCTGGTGGATTAGGTATAAGTTCATTTAACGATTATTCAATTATAGTCAAATCATTAGCATTTAAACCATGGCAAAATGTATATTGTATTGCCAAACCTAACCTAACGGATAGAGCCAATTGGGAAGATTTTACATCAGATTTTAATACATTTGATCAAGAATCATTATATAGAAAAAATGATGATCGTTTTGGTTTACAACGTGATATTAAAATACTTGTCAAATCAGGATTAAATCCAAAATATCTTAAAGATTATATGACAATAATGGAAAAATACCATTATACTAAACAATTACGTTTTGGTGATCTTAAAAGTGCAAGATCCTATGTTGCAGGCAAAGTAGAATATGAAGTTATATATTATGAAGTGGAGGAAATTAGTTCCTCAACGGACACTTTATTAGATTTAAACACAAGTAGCGAACATGACTTTGCTCCAGTATATGCATCTAGTGGAAAAGTTCGTGCTAGTATGACAGATGGTCCAGGCTTACCAGATTATACAGTTGATATGACGACCTGGGATTTAGCATATGATGTTTATCCAAATAGTTTTAAAAACATGAGAGCAACTTTGGAAACAAATGTTGGTGAAGTAGTAAGTGAAGCAAAATCATTGCCTAGTTGGATGTCAACTGAGCAGGAAGATGGAAGTATTTTACAACATAAATTAGCAGTACCATTAGTGTATGTAAAACCAGGTAATG
>CAYRAD010000401.1:0-2680 GCA_964422135.1 uncultured Vicingus sp. | reverse complement strand
GAATTCGATAAAAATCAAAATGTAATTTCCATAGAAGAAAAACCAAAAAATCCACAATCAAATTATGCCGTTCCCGGACTCTATTTTTATGATAACTCTGTTGTTGAAATTGCTAAAAATATTCAGCCCAGTGCACGTGGTGAGTATGAAATAACAGATGTAAACAGTGAATATTTGAAAAGAAAACAACTAAAAGTTGGCGTATTAGACAGGGGTACTGCATGGCTCGATACAGGAACACATGATTCGTTGATGCAGGCATCAAATTTTGTTCAAGTAATTGAAGAACGGCAAGGGTTAAAAATTGGCTGTTTAGAAGAAATTGCTTACAAAAAAGGATTCATTACTAAAGAGAAATTAATTACTTTAGCAAACCCACTTCTTAAAAGCGGATACGGTGATTATTTAATGCACATTGCCAATGAATAATACGACTCATATATTGGTTACCGGAGGTGCTGGTTTTATAGGTAGCAGCTTAGTAGAAGAACTGATTAAAGATCGAAAGAACTTTGTTGTGGTGGTTGATAATTTACAAACCGGTTCAAGAAATAAATTACCTGTTAGTAAGTACGATAACTTAAAATTTATTCAGTGCGATGTAAACCACGAAGATGAAATTACCAGTGTGTTCCACACTTTTTCATTTGATTATGTTTTTCACTACGCAGCTTTAGTTGGTGTTAATAGAACATTAGCAAATCCTGTTCGTGTTTTAAGAGACATTGATGGAATAAGAAACATACTAAACCTATCAAAAAATACTGGTGTAAAGCGAGTTATTTATTCTTCATCTTCAGAGGTTTATGGTGAACCTGTGGAATATCCTCAAAACGAAGAGACTACTCCTCTTAACTCTAGGCTCCCTTATGCAATTGTAAAAAATATTGGAGAAGCTTTTTTAAAATCTTACAAACAAGAATACGACTTAGATTACACCATTTTCAGATTTTTTAATACTTATGGCCCTAAGCAGGCAAAAGATTTTGTTGTATCAAAATTTATAAATGCTGCACTTAACAATCAAGATATAACCGTTTATGGTGATGGTTCTCAAACACGTACATTTTGTTTTATAGAAAATAACGTACAAGCATGTATTGCTGCTGCTTTGAGCGAAGCTTGTAAAAATACAACCCTCAACATTGGTAACGATGTTGAAACCCAAATACTTGATTTAGCTAAGCTTATTATTAAATTAACCAATTCAAAATCAGAAATAAAACATTTACCTCCATTAAAAGAGGGTGATATGACAAGAAGGAATCCTGATATTACCAAAATGAGAGGCTTAATTAATCAGGAATTAATTTTATTAGAAGAAGGATTGAAAAGAATTCTGAAAAACACGTCCTTTATTGCTTAAACTCAATGCAAAAAATTTTAAACTACATTAACACCATAGAGGAAGCCTTTAAAGAAATGGCTTCAAAAAAAAATCCTGCTGAATTATATGAACCCATAACATATGCGTTAAGCATGGGTGGAAAAAGAATTCGTCCTGCACTTTTGTTACTAGCGAACGATTTGTTTGGTGGCAAACAAGAAAATGCACTAAACGCTGCTTTGGCAATTGAAGTTTTTCACAACTTTACTTTAGTCCATGATGACATTATGGATGAAGCACCATTGCGTAGAGGGAAAACATCTGTTTATAAAAAATGGAACACCAACATTGCCATTCTTTCGGGCGATGTAATGCTTGTTCAGGCAATACAACTATTAATCAAAAACAACGAAGCTCATCTTTCTGAAGTGTTGGAAATTTTTAATAAAACAGCCATTGAAGTTTGCGAAGGACAGCAATTCGATATGAATTTTGAAACTTCAACCACCGTAACTATTGATGACTACTTACAAATGATTTCCTTAAAAACTGCTGTTTTATTAGGATGTAGTTTAAAAATTGGGGCAATTATAGCAAATGCACAAAAAGAAGACACCAACCACATTTATGAATTTGGAAAAAATTTGGGTATTGCATTTCAATTAATGGATGATGTGTTAGATTTATATGGAGATCCTGATAAATTTGGAAAACGCATTGGTGGAGATATTATTGCTAATAAAAAAACATATTTGTTACTAAAAGCAATGGAGTTAGCCTCCGGTAAAACTAAAAAAGATTTGGAGTTTTGTCTTACTTCCAAAGTGTTAGACGATGAGGCTAAAGTGCATAAGATGAAAACTATTTTTAATGAATTAAACATTAAAAAATTGGCAACAGATGAAATGAATTTATTTTACAACACCGCCATTTCACACTTAGACAGCATTAATGCACCAAATGAGAAAAAATTGGTTTTTGAAAATTTTGCTAAAAGTTTGATGAATAGAGAAAACTAACCCAACAACTAAATAAACAATAAGTGTTGTTTATCCGGATATTATGCTAATATATTGGTCAACCCTACAAACTCCTCAACCCCGAGTTGTTCTGGTCTCTTAGTTAAAATCTCATGGTTTTTGTTGGTTTCGTTTAACAAACTTTTTAAAGATTTACGCATCATCTTTCTTCGCTGATTAAACGCCATTTTTACAACTGCTTTAAAACGTGTTTCGTCACAGTTTAGCTTGCTTTTTCCGTTTCTTGTTAATCGAATTACAGCCGACTTTACTTTTGGGGGTGGGTCAAAAACATCTTCATTAACCGTAAATAAATATTCGATATCGTAAAAAG
>CAYRAD010000400.1:0-2680 GCA_964422135.1 uncultured Vicingus sp. | reverse complement strand
TTTTTTCATAATGGCATCTTGCTTTTGTCCAGTTTTCCACGCCTCGGAATAACGAATATGACTAAATGTTACTTGACTGTACAAGGGCATCCATTTGTCTGGATATTTTTCTGAAAAACGGGCTTCTATTTTCTTTTGTAAAAGGAATTTAGGGTCTCCAACAAAATCTCTCATTACATGGTAATTGTGTAGCGACAAATCCTGAACACCATCGCCATCTGGTTTTCTTAAAGATTGATATTCTTCAAAAATTTTATTCCAATCGTCAGGATATTTTTGCATTAATTCCCACATAACGGTACAATCTTCAAAACCACAATTCATGCCTTGTCCGTAAAAAGGAACTGTAGCATGAGCGGAATCACCCATCAAAGCTGTTTTTCCATACGTCCACGGAAAGCACCTGATAATTGCTAAGGAAGAAAGTGGATGGTCTTCCCAGGCATCGGCAATGTTGGGCATCATTTCATAAAAATCGGTAAAGGTAGTTTTAAAAAAATGGTCAACGGTTTTTTTCGAAGTGAGTGTTTCAAACGAATTTTCTCCTTTAAAAGGCATAAATAAAGTACAGGTAAAAGAGCCATCTTCATTGGCTAAAGCGATTAGCATAAATCTTCCACGAGGCCAAATATGCAAAGCGTTTTTATCCAGTTTGTACGATCCGTCTGAGTTAGCAGGTAAGAGTATTTCACGGTAACCATCTTCGATGTATTGTTGGTTGTATTGAAACCTGTCTTGTTTTTGCATAGCATGGTAGCGCACCGCAGAAAAAGCACCGTCAGTACCAAAAACTAAATCCGATTTTACTTCAGATTTTAACCCAGTATTGGTATTTTCGAGATAAACAATACCATTTTTCAGATCAACATCAACACATTTTTCATTGTAGAAAATTTCAGTATTACCATTTTCTTCAGCAATATCCATCATCTTGGCATTAACACCTCCACGAGAAACAGAATATATCGCTTGTCCTTCTTTTCCATAAGGCTGATAAGTTGTATTACCAACCTTATCGTGCATAATTCTGCCTGACATAGGAATGGCAATTTTTCTGATTTCGTCCCCAATACCGACAGTATCCAATGCTTTCCATCCTCTTGTTGAAAGAGCAAGGTTGATAGATTTACCAGCTGAAATTTCTGCCTTACGAATATCTGGTCTTCTTTCAAAAATTTTTACTTTATAGCCTGCCTTTGATAAGTAAACTGCCCAGAGTGATCCAACTAATCCTGCTCCTACTATTGTTACTGATTTCATAGTTTTTATTTATTTGTCATACCGGCCGAAGTGGAGGTATCTTTTAAGTTTTCAGTAATTAAGTTAAAAAGATTCCTCTATTTCGTTCCATCTTTACTACAATCGGAATGACAGTTTTATCATATTTTTAATGCTTTTTTTAAAATTTCTCCAAAGCGATAAATGTCTTTAAAAGAATTATACAAAGGAATCGGAGCCATTCGTATGGCGTTTGGTTCTCTCCAGTCGGCAATTACGCCTTCATCTGTTAATTTGTTGAACAATGATTTTCCATAACCATGAGCAATAACGGAAACCTGACAACCTCTTTCGTCCCAATTTCTTGGTGTGATTATCTCAAGGGATGCATTTTGTGTGGTGAGTTGTGAGTTAATATCATCAATTATAAATTCTAAATAACCTGAAAGTAGTCGTTGTTTTTTTAAGAGTTTATCCATTCCCACCTCATCAAAAATAGCAATAGCAGCTTTGTGTGCCGCCATAGTTAAAACAGGAGAGTTACTCATTTGCCATGCTTCCGCAGATTTCATGGGTTTAAATCCTTTTTCCATTAAAAAACGGGTTTCTTTATCGTGTCCCCACCAACCCGCAAATCGTGGTAACTCGGAATTGTTACAATGTTTTTCATGTACAAATACTCCTGAAACTCCACCGGGACCTGAGTTTAGATATTTATAAGAACACCAGCAGGCGAAATCTACATTCCATTCGTGCAACTTTAATTCGATATTTCCAGCTCCATGAGCCAAATCGAAACCACAATTGGCACCAACTTGATGTGCAGTTTCTGTAATGCTTTTCATGTCGAAAACCTGACCAGTAAAGTAATTAACTCCACCAATTATTACGCAAGCTAAAGTGTCTCCTGCATCATGAATAGCAGCTATAATATCTTCATTACGTATCGTTTTCTCACCTTCTCTTGGAGAAACTTCAATAATTGCTTCATTAGGGTTGAATCCTGCACTTTTCACCTGCATCTCTAATGCGTATTGATCGGAGGGGAAAGCTTTGGCTTCGCAAATAATTTTGTATCGTTCTTTAGTCGGTCGGTAAAAAGAAACCATTAACAAGTTGAGGTTTACAGTAAGGTTGTTCATTACCACTACTTCTTTAGGTAAAGCTCCTACAATTTTAGCAATGGGTTCAGCAAATTGCTCAGGATACGAGAACCACGGATTTTTAGCGTGAAAATGTCCTTCTACACCCCAGTTTGCCCAATCTTCGAGTTCCTGATTAATGTATGCTGCGGTAGATTTGGGCTGTAAACCCAATGAGTTCCCTGTAAAATAGATGGTTTCTTTTCCGTTAATTACAGGGATGTAAAATTTATCTCTGTAGCTTTTTAATTCGTCTTGTTCGTCTAATTGTTGAGCAAAATCCAAACTATTTTCGTAGGTCATTTCATTACTTTTTAAAG
>CAYRAD010000399.1:0-2687 GCA_964422135.1 uncultured Vicingus sp. | reverse complement strand
ATGACACCTTACAATCGACTTTAGGTTGTGATAGTATTGTTGAAACTACTTTAACTGTTAATTCTTTACCTGTTATTACAGCTGATACCACTTCAACCATTTGTGTTGGCACAACGGCTAATTTAACGGCAAGTGGAGGTATCTCTTATGATTGGGATAATGGCTTGGGTGCAGGACAAAACCAGACAGTAACTCCAAATATAACCACAACATATACAGTTACAGGAACTGACATCAACGGCTGTTCTAATACAGGCAGTGTAACCATAACGGTTATTCAGGTAACTACTGCTGATGCTGGTCTAGATCAGGAATTGTGTGATGATGAACTGACCTTTACTTTAAGTGGTAATACACCGGGATTAGGTGAAATAGGGATTTGGTCAACATCAGGAACTGCTTTATTAACAGACTCAACGTTACAAAATACAACAGGAACTAATCTGATGTCTGGTGAGAATATTTTTACCTGGACAATAATAAACTCAACCTGCCCTCCATCTGTTGATTATGTCACGATAAATGTTGATAATTGTGAGCCTTCTGTACTAATTATTCCTAATGTATTTTCGCCAAATGGAGATGGCACTAATGATATCTTTACAGTTGATGGTACCAATATTATTTCTGTTGAAGGAGAAATATTCAACAGATGGGGTCAAAAAATGTTCTCATGGAATAATGTAAATGGTGCATGGGATGGAAGAACCACTGCAGGTTCTGAATGTCCTGATGGCACTTATTTCTACATTATTAAGGCTGTTGGTGAAGATGGTGTTGAGTACTTAGAAAAAGGTGCTTTTAGTTTGATTAGATAAAATAATTTGATTATACGCAAAACCCCTATTGAAAATTCAATAGGGGTTTTTTATTTGGAGGTTCCGAGCGGATTCGAACCGCTGTAGATGCTTTTGCAGAGCACTGCCTAGCCGCTCGGCCACGGAACCTTATATCAAGTCTGCAAATCTAATAATAATTTTAATACTTTTATTGAAAATTTAGACCATGATTATTGACCTGAGAAGCGATACAGTTACCAAACCAACACCTGCCATGAAAGAAGCCATGTTCAATGCCAAAGTGGGTGATGATGTGTTTGGAGATGATGAATCGGTAATTGAACTGGAAGCATTAGGTGCTTCTATTTTTGGAAAAGAAGCTGCTGTTTATTGCCCTTCCGGCACTATGACCAATCAAATTGCCATTAAAATAAATTCAACCCCTCCAGGCGAAATCATTTGTGATGAGCTTTCCCATATTTATAAATATGAGGGTGGCGGAATTGGTTTTAATTCAGGATTGGCTACTAAATTATTGAAAGGTGATAGCGGAAGATTAATTGCAGAACAAATTGAAACTGCTATAAATCCTGATGATGTTCATTTCCCGGAAACTCAAATGGTAAGCCTTGAAAACACTTGCAATAAAGGTGGGGGAACCATTTACGATATAAATGAAATTAAAAAAATCCGTACTCTATGTTCCAATAAGGAGCTAAAACTCCACTTAGATGGAGCCAGGATTTTTAATGCCATTGTAGAAAGTAACTATACCGCCTTAGACATTGGAAATCAATTTGACACCATTTCTATTTGTTTATCCAAAGGATTGGGTGCCCCTGTTGGGTCTCTTTTACTGGGAACAAAAACAGCCATTAAAAAAGCCCGAAGAATACGAAAGATATTTGGTGGCGGTATGCGACAGGCTGGTTTTACTGCCGCAGCCGGAATTTATGCTTTACAAAACAACATTAAAAGACTAAAAGAAGATCACAAAAGAGCGAAACAATTAGGCAATACCTTACAGGAATTATCTTATGTAAAAAAAGTTTTGCCTGTTTACACTAATATTTTAGTTTTTGAGGTGATTGATGAACTGGATTACATGAAAATAATTAATAAATTAGAAGAAAAAAACATAAAAACTGCCCCTTTTGGCCATCAGCAGATACGACTGGTAACCCATTTAAATTTTACCGATGATATGCTTAATGAAGCCATAAGCATTCTAAAAAGTTTGTCATTTAACTAAAACTAATATTCTCATTTTTTGATATGATTCAAATCAAAGATACCGTTGTTTCCGAACTAATATTAGAAAGAAAATTTGTTTGTAACCTTAAGGCATGTAAAGGGGCTTGCTGTGTGGAAGGGGATGCCGGTGCTCCTCTGGAAGAAAACGAACTGGAAGAACTGAAAAATGTATTTTCCATTGTAAAAGATTACTTATCGGAAAAAGCTATAAGTACGCTAGAAAAAGATGTTTACACCATAGATACTGATGGAGAATACGTAACCCCTTTGGTTGAAGGAAAAGAATGTGCTTACGTTGTTTTTGACGAGAATGGTGCCACTAAATGTGCTATCGAAATGGCTTATAACGATGGAAAAACAAATTTTAAAAAACCGATTTCCTGCCATTTATTTCCTGTTCGATTAACTAAATATAGCAATTTTACAGCCGTAAATTATGCCTATTGGGACATCTGCGATGATGCTTGTGTTCTTGGAGAAAAACTGGGTGTCAAAACCTACCTGTTCTTAAAAGAACCCTTGATCAGAAAATTTGGGAAAGATTGGTTTAAGGAATTAGAATTAGTAGATAAACATTTGAAATAAACTGTTTTTATGTTTGCTAGATTCAATTAATAAGTGCAACAAGTTTGGTTAAAATTATTTAAAAATACT
>CAYRAD010000398.1:0-2700 GCA_964422135.1 uncultured Vicingus sp. | reverse complement strand
AAGAATGGAAAAGGCTTGGCTTTAAAGATTGGCAGATTAAAACATTAAACAACTATAAAGCAAAGGGTGGATATTGGAAAACAAAAGAAGATGTTAAAAAAATATATGGTTTGGATGAGGACTATTATAAGCTCTTAAAACCTTATATTCTACTACCTGATAAAGTAAAAAACAGCTATAACAGTAAGGATGCTAAATCAGTAAACAATAAACCTAATTATTTCAAATTTAACCCAAATATAATATCAAAAGAGCAATGGAAAGAACTGGGTTTTAATGATTGGCAAATAAAAAACATATTCAAATACAAAGAAAAAGGTGGCTCTTGGAAAACTAAAAATGATGTCAAGAAGATTTATGGATTATCAGAAGCTGATTATTATAAATTAAAGCCCTATATTTTGTTGCCCGATAATATTCCTGCTAATGAAAATTTCGAAGCAAAAAAAGATTACCATGCAAAAGTTAATATTAATACTGCTAATGCTGAGGAATTAACCAAACTAAAAGGGATTCATTCAATAAAATATGCTGCAATAATAATCAAATATCGAAACGAATTAGGAGGGTTTGTGAAAAAAGAACAACTTAAAGAAGTGTGGAATTTAAATGAAGAAACTTATAACGGATTTTCACAACAACTTGAATTAGGAAATATTCAGCCCAAACAAATTAATATTAATAAAGCATCTGTTGATGATTTAAAAAAACATCCTTATATCAACTGGAATCTTTCCAATGCTATTGTTAAATACAGGAAAGCAAATGGCAACTATAAGAAGCTAGAGGAAATTAAAAAAATTCACTTAATTAGTGAAGAAACATATATTAAAATTTCACCCTACTTAACGATATTGTAATGTAGATATTAATCTCATTTGATAAATGGATTTAATATCTTAAAATTGTAAGCCGATAAATTGAAGAAAATGATAAGTGATAAATTAAAAAAAGTAATTCGAGATGTTCCTGACTTTCCAAGCCCTGGAATATTATTCAAAGACATAACCCCCCTATTTTTAGATGCCAGATTATGCACTGAAATTGTAGATGAACTGGCCGAAAAAGTTAATTCACTTAAATTAGATGCCATTGTAGGTATTGAAAGTCGTGGATTTTTCTTTGGAATAATGTTGGCTAATAAATTGAATCTTCCTTTTATTCCAATCAGAAAAAAAGGAAAGTTGCCTTATAAAACAGTTTCATATTCTTACGATTTAGAATACGGATCAGCAGAAATTGAAATGCATCAAGAAGTAATTCAAAAAAATTGGGATGTTCTTATTCATGATGATTTATTAGCTACTGGAGGAACAGCAGCTGCTGCTGCAGAATTAATTCAAATGCAAGGTGCAAATGTAGCCGGATTCTCATTTGTGGTTGAATTAACGTTTCTTGATGGAGTAAAAAAACTTTCAAAATATTCTAATAATATGGCTAATTTAGTAGCCTTTTAAAAGCAAAATTATATGGACTTTGGAATGACAGAAAATCAGCAAATGATTGCTGCAATGATTAAAGATTTTGGTGAGAAGCATATTCGCCCTAAAATGATGGAATGGGATGAATCTCAAAAATTTCCTGTAGAAGTATTTAAAAAATTAGGGGAATTAGGATTAATGGGCTGTGTTATTCCGACAGAGTATGGTGGATCTGGCATGACATACAACGAATATGTAACTGTGGTTTCTGAAATAGCAAAAGTATGCGGTTCGATAGGTTTATCTGTTGCGGCTCATAATTCTTTATGTACTAACCATATCAATATGTTTGGTAACGAAGAACAAAAGAAAAAATGGCTACCTAAATTGGCTACTGCCGAATGGATTGGAGCATGGGGACTAACAGAACATAATACAGGTTCAGATGCTGGAGGAATGAACACAACTGCAAAACAGGATGGAGATTATTGGGTGTTGAATGGTGCAAAAAATTTTATTACGCATGCCATAACTGGAAATATAGCTGTAGTTATTGCTCGTACTGGAGAAAAAGGAGATTCTAGAGGAATGACTGCATTTGCCATCGAAAAAGGTACAGAAGGATTTTCTTCGGGCAGAAAAGAAGATAAATTAGGAATGCGTGCATCCGAAACAGCAGAATTAATATTTGATAATTGCCGCGTACATAAAGATAATGTACTTGGAAATGTTGGTGAAGGATTTATCCAATCGATGCAAGTATTAGATGGAGGTAGAATATCGATAGCTTCATTGGCATTAGGCATCGCTAAAGGTGCCTATGAAGCAGCATTAAAATATTCTAAAGAAAGAGAACAATTTAATAAGCCAATAGCTAGTTTTCAAGCAATCTCTTTTAAATTAGCAGATATGGCTACCGAAATAGATGCTGCTGAATTGTTAATTTTTGAAGCAGCAGATTTGAAAGACAGACATGAAGATGTGACTAAAGTCTCTGCAATGGCAAAATATTACTCTTCAGAAGTTGCTGTTAGAACAGCTACTGAAGCAATTCAAATTTTTGGTGGATATGGCTACACTAAAGAGTTTCCTGCTGAAAAATATTACAGAGATTCTAAACTATGTACAATTGGTGAAGGAACTTCAGAAATTCAAAAATTAGTAATCTCTAGAGAAATATTAAAGTAATTTGTTGATTTGTAAAATAATTAATTAAATTTGCAGCCCTTAAATAAATAAAAAAATAAGAAGATGATTATTATTCCTATCAAAGAAGGAG
>CAYRAD010000397.1:0-2702 GCA_964422135.1 uncultured Vicingus sp. | reverse complement strand
AAATGATAAACCTGAAATAAATGGTAAAAAACAATGCTCCGGATATTAGTACAATAAGTACAAAAGGAACAGAATAATCTCCAATTGGAATAGGATAAAAGATGTAGTGTCCAATAAAGTCTGCAATTGGTCTAAAAAAGTTATCAATTTTTTGATCGATAGTAAGATTCTGTTCAGTTTCTGCTTGAGCAAAATTTATTAAAGGCAAAAAAAATGAGAATATTGAGAGTAAAAGAAATTTTATTTTAAACATATTAATGATTGTTTTATCTAATGAATAAACTCCAAATATAGCTAAGATAATTTGATTATTAAAATGACTTATAAATACATCCTCCAACGCTATCTTTTTTCGCTCCTGTTGTTGATTTTAAACAATTATTTTCTTTTCTTATCGTCATAATACCTAGAAAAGCAAATATCAAAGCTTCTTTATATTCAATAATTTTTTCATCTGGAATTATAATTTTATTATTGGATTTAGAAGAAATTCTTTCTATTAAAAATGAATTTAACGTACCTCCTCCGGTAAAAAGAATTTTTTTGTCATTATCTTTTATTGAATTGGAAATTTGGACGGCAATATGCTCAACACAACTTCTTAATTTATCCTGAACAGGTATTTGTTTCTTTTCAATTATTGGGAACATATTTTTTTCAATCCATTCTATTCCCAAAGATTTAGGAGGAATTAATTGATAATAATTAATAGTGTTAAGTTCTTGCAATAGCTCTTCATCAATTTTTCCAGATTTAGCTATTTTACCTAGGTTATCAAAATCGTAACCTAACTCCTTGGAAAGTTTGTTTAAAACGATATTTACAGGGCAAATATCAAAAGCGATGTGTTCATTATTTTTTGAATAGGAAATGTTAGCAATTCCTCCCAGATTGATGCAATAATCATACTCTGCAAATAGTAAACGATCTCCAATAGTAACCAAAGGTGCTCCTTGGCCATTTAAAGCAACATCTGTTGATCTGAAATCACAAACAACCGGTAATTGTGTAACTACAGAAATATTCGCACCATTTCCTATCTGAGTTGTTAAATTTATTTCCGGCTGATGGAAAATAGTATGGCCATGAGATGAAATAGCATTAACTTCGTTTTTGCTAATATTATTTAAAACAATAAATTGATTAATCGATTTTCCGATAAAATTGCCCAGTTCATTATTCAATAACATTAAATCTAATCCTGTTAAAGTTCTTGCATTAGCTAATTTATCTATTAATGTAGAAGAGTATTTAACTGTAGTTGCCGAATGGATTTTAAATGTCCATTTATTACTTTCGGATAATTCGAAATTACAATAACAAATGTCCAAACCATCTAATGAAGTTCCTGACATAATTCCTATTACATTATATGTATCCATTTGTTTGAATTTCTGAATTAAACTTATAATTTTGTTGTCCTTTCAAAAGTAAAAAATTTAAACAGATGAATATAGAATTAACAGAAGAACATATAGCTGTTAGAGATGCGGCTAGAGATTTTGCTCAAAATGTGTTAAAACCAGGCGTAATAGAAAGAGACGAAAAACAACAATTTCCTGCTGAAGAGATTAAGCAGTTAGGTGAGTTAGGATTTTTAGGAATGATGGTTGACCCTAAGTATGGAGGAGGTGGAATGGATACCATTTCTTATGTGTTGGCAATGGAAGAAATTTCTAAGGTAGATGCATCATGTTCTGTGGTAATGTCAGTTAATAATTCTTTATTTTGTTGGGGAATTGAAAAATTTGGAACAGAAGAACAAAAACAAAAGTACTTAGTCCCTTGTGCTAAAGGAGAAAAAATTGGTGCATTTTGTTTGTCAGAACCGGAAGCAGGTTCGGATGCTACTATGCAACGCACAACTGCTGAAGACAAAGGAGATTATTATTTGTTAAACGGAACAAAAAATTGGATTACCAATGGTGGTTCATCTAGTTATTGTATTGTTATCGCTCAAACAGATAAAGATAAAGGTCATAAAGGAATTAATGCTTTTATTGTTGACAAAGAAATGGAAGGTTTTACGGTTGGTGCAAAAGAGAATAAAATGGGAATCAGGGCTTCGGATACACATACCTTATTATTTAATGATGTTAAAGTTCCAAAAGAGAACAGAATAGGAGAGGATGGTTTTGGGTTTAAGTTCGCCATGATGATTTTATCAGGAGGAAGGATAGGAATTGCTTCACAAGCATTAGGAATTGCGTCAGGAGCTTATGAATTGGCATTAGCTTACTCAAAGGAAAGAGAGGCTTTTGGTAAACCTATTAGTAACCATCAAGCAATTGCTTTTAAATTAGCAGATATGGCTACAGAAATTGAAGCTGCTCGTTTATTATGTTTAAGAGCCGCCTGGTTAAAAGATAATCATCAAAATTTTGATAAGGAAAGTGCAATGGCTAAAGTTTTTGCATCAAAAACAGCAATGTGGGTTGCCACTGAGGCAGTTCAGATACATGGAGGTTACGGTTTTGTAAAAGAATACCATGTTGAACGATTAATGCGTGATGCTAAAATTACTCAGATTTATGAAGGTACAAGTGAAGTGCAAAAGATTGTGATTTCACGTTCAGTTTTAAAGGATTAATAATTTTTTATGTGAAAAGAAAAGGAAGTCATATAACTTCCTTTTTTTGTAAATACTCGGCAACTTTTTCTAATTGCATACCTCTGGAACCTTTTATTAGTATTTGGTGATT
>CAYRAD010000396.1:0-2706 GCA_964422135.1 uncultured Vicingus sp. | reverse complement strand
TTTGCTTTTTCGAATGCAATTTGAGCCGGTTCATAGTTTTCATCATCAAAAGCTTTATCTCCCTGTTCAACAGCAGCATTATATTCTTCTTCTAATTTTGCGTTGGCATTAACTATTGATTCTATTTCTGCTAACTTATCCTTTGGATATTTTTCTTCCTTTTTTAGTTTAAGTGCTTCTTCATAATTAGATTTTGCATCATCATATTCTTTGCTTTTAAATGAAGCATCAGCATCTGTAATCAATTTATTATAATCTTCATCCAATTGTTTTTGTTCCTCTAACAATTGAGTTGCTTCCTCTATTTTATTTTTTGGATAATCCTCTTCAGGTTTAAATTTTAATGCTGATTTATACGAATCTATTGATTGCTGATATTTCTTACTTGTAAATTCTTGATCGGCTAGAGCAATAGCATCTTTATATCCTTTTTCATTTTTATTTAATTCTGCTAATATTTTATCAATTTCAGTCATCCTGTCTTTTGGATATTGCTCATCGGATTTAATTGATGAAGCCTTTTGATAGTATGTTTTAGCTCCTTCGTAATCTTTATCATCAAACTTACTATTAGCATCTGCTATTGCATCTTTGTATTGCTCATTAATTTTTTCTTCATTGGCAATAATGGTTTCTATTTCTTCGATTTTATCCTTTGGATATTGTTCCTTGTCTTTCAATTCTGAAGCTTTTTCATAAGCTGCAGTTGCTTTTTCCCATTCCTTTTTCTGAAATGCTGCATCCGCCTCGGCAATTGCATTATTGTATGCTTTGTTTTCAGCTTCTTTCTTATCCAACTGAGCCTTTATTTCGGTTAACTGTTTAGTAGGATAATCCTCTGTCGGAAATATAGATGCAGCTTTTTCGTATAAAGGCTTTGCATCGGTAAATTTATCAGCGTTAAATGCTTTATCAGCTGCTGCAATTGCTTTATCGTATTCTGCTTGTTTAGCTTTTCTTTCAGCCTCCTGTTGTTTAATTTTTGCAGCTAATTCATCCTTTAATCTTCCTAATTCCTTTTGTATAGATTTAGTATATTCCGGATCATAATCCATATAACCGGTAGAAGGATTAAAAGCAATTTTAGCAATAGGCTTATTAAGTATCGAAACATCCAATCCATCCATTTTCTCAAAGAGATTCATCTCCATTGGGAAATCAAATCCATATTTTGCATCTTCAGGTGGAACATTTTTAGTAGATAATTCAATCCTTTTAGTAACGTGGCCAGGTTTTGAAAACTCTATCATGTAATCAGCATCTGGCGTTAAAGAAACTTCAAATTTTCCTGTTTCTGGCGAACTTAATGTTTTCCATACCGATCCATTTCTTTTGATGGTAATGGTTGCTCCTTCCATTCTTTTTTTAGTTTCCTCCTTCTTAACCGTACCCATCACATCCAAAGTCCATTGAGCATAAGAAACACCAGATTTTAGCAAAAACAAAAATGTTATTGCCAAACCAATGAATCGATATGTAAATATTTTTTTCAATTAAAGAAAGCCTTAACCTACAAATATCGTAATTACATCTTAAAATCTAAACAAATAAGCAATAAATACGCCAATAATATACAACGATAAAGTGCTTTATTTGTTATTAATAATTTAATAAATTGATTCATTTAAAGATGAAAATCCATAAATTTCTATTCATAAGAATTGGCGATTGCAATAAAATCATCTGCATTTAATGATGCCCCACCTATTAACCCACCATCCACATCGGGATTAGCAAAAAGTTCCTTGGCATTTTTTGGATTACAACTCCCTCCATAAAGAATAGTTATCAATTCTGCTGTTGCTTTTCCATATTTATCTGCCAGAATATTACGAATAAAATGATGCATTTCCTGTGCCTGATCAGATGAGGCAGTAACTCCCGTACCTATAGCCCATACAGGTTCGTAAGCTACAATACAATTTAAAAACTTATCATCACTCAAATGAAATAACCCTTCTGAAATTTGCTGTTTTACTACGTCAAAATGATTTCCATTTTCTCTTTGGGAAAGCACCTCTCCACAACAATAAATAGGACTTATTTTATTATTTAAAAGTTGATTAACTTTAAGAGCTAATTCATCATTATGCTCATTAAAATATTGCCTTCTTTCTGAGTGACCGACAAGAGTGTATTCCACACCAACTGAGCTCAACATAGAAGCAGCTACTTCACCGGTATAAGCACCTTTTTCGTGTTGAGAACAATTTTGAGCGCCTACATTAACTAGACTATTTAACGTTAATTTGGATAATTCTGAAACATAAATTGAAGGTGGAATTATTACCAACTGAACAGAATTGTCATAATCAGCATCAATAATCTTTTGTGTCAGATTGATTGCTTCTTCGTGGGATTTATTCATCTTCCAATTACCGGCAACAATTTTTTTTCTCATTTTAATATCTTTTATTGAACCCTTACTCTTGGATCAAGAATACCATAAATTATATCTACAACAATATTGATAATCACAAATATTGTAGCTGTTAATAACACACCTCCCATTACTACTGGTAAATCAAATTTTGTTAAGGCATCATATAATACCCAACCAATTCCTTTCCATGCAAAGATTGCTTCAACAAAAAGAGCTCCAGCCAGCAAACTGGCAAACATACCTGATATAGCTGTAACAACAGAGTTCATCGCATTTTTTAACGCATGTTTTATTATTACTTTCCAGAACTTTAAGCCTTTTGC
>CAYRAD010000395.1:0-2722 GCA_964422135.1 uncultured Vicingus sp. | reverse complement strand
TCTATCGGCAACAATAAATCTGTTGCTCTTTTTACCGGTGATAAAGGGTCTACACTTTTAATGGATTTAGTTGGGGATATAAATATTAATATTGTTTTTATTGATACGTGTTATCACTTCAATGAGATAGTAGATTATGTTAAAAGTTATGGGAGCAGGATAGAAGTTCTTAAAAACAATAATGCAACGGTTCAGCCTGCTGTTGATATGAGTGAATGTTGCAATCAAAGAAAAGCTGAAGTATTAAAAGAATATTTAGAAACTATAAATGCTGAGTGTTTAATAGTCCCTTTTAGAAATGAGGAGAAAGATAGCAGTATAGAAGATTCTTATTTAAGTAAGATCGATAATATTGAAATATTAAAACCTTTATCAAGCTTCTCAGAACGTGAAATTTGGATGAATATAAAAAAAAATAAATTATCGTTTTCAAAGATTTATAACAAAGGTTATAAGATTGTCGATTGCAGATATTGTACGTCACGTGATGGCAGAAAGGAGCAAGGAAAAGTTATTGAAACCGATGAAATTGATAAAGAAACTAAGGCAAAGCTTAAGGCATTGGGTTATATGTGAAGTATAAGTAGAGAATTGGGTACTGAAATCAACATTCATACATAGGAATTCCCGAAATTAACCGCTTGATGCAAGAATTGTTTGGAAGAAATTATGGCTGAAAAACCTGCAGAAATAGCAAGGCAAAATGATGATAACCTGATCATTGGGGCCAAAGGAGGATCAATAGCGTTTGTATTGCAGATTGCCTCTGCTGGCCTGGGTTTTTTAAATCAAATTGCTTTGGCAAGAATTTTGGGCGCTGGTGGAACCGGGGAGGTTATCCTGGCAATAAGCGTAGTAAATATTTCTGGCCTGCTTGCAGCGTTCGGCATATCAGGGGCGATAATTCGCTTTATTCCTTCTTATATTGAAAGGAAGAAGACTGCAGAATTAAAGGGAATTATTTATTTTACATTGCAGTTTTGTTCTTTACTTTCGGTTGTTTTTGTAGTCTTAATAATACTTTTTTCAAAACTTATTTCAATTAATATTTTCCATTCAGAAGGGCTTTTGAAATTGTTGCCGATTATTGCTCTGGTAGTGCCTTTTTTTACTTTAAATGATGTAATAGGGGGGATTTTAAGAGGCTATAAAGATACATTGAAAGCTTTATTGCCACAACGTATTGTTTCTTCTTTATTTAGATTAATCGTTTTTTTGCTTTTATCTTTCAGGGGAGTTTCATCTTCATATGCGGTAATAGCATTTATTGCCGGAGAAGTGTTAGCAACAGTACTCTCGATAATATATTTATATAAAGCAATGGATAAGGTTAAACCACTATATCATCGAAGCGAATATAAAGAAGTCTTGACAGTCGGAGCGACAATGATATTTACAGCGCTTAGTGTTTTGTTATATACCCAGGCTGATATATGGATAGTTGGCATATTTGCTACAATGGAAGATGTGGGTATTTATGGTCTTGTTGCGAGATTGGTTCTTTTAATTAGTTTTTCTCTGGGGGCATTTTCTACTATTATTCCGGCTATAATCACATCAGTATACGTGTCGGGTGATCGCATTGAACTGCAAAGGATAGTGAGTGAAAGTACGCGTTGGATCCTTACCATGGCAATGCCTATAGTTTTATTCCTGGCTTTTGAAAGCAAATTTATCTTGAAATATATGTATGGTGAAAAATTTATAGGTGGATATATAGCGTTGATAGTTTTATCAGTTGGACAACTGATAAATGCTGGAGCAGGCTTAGTTGGCTGGTTTTTACAGATGACAGGAGGACATAAAATTTTTATGAAGATAACATTGTTCTGGGGGATTATTAATATAATTTTAAATATTATTTTAGTGCCTTACTTTGGTATTAATGGTGCAGCCCTGTCAACAGCATTTTGCCTCTCTATGGTAAATATCATGTCGGTTTGGGTAATTTATAATAGATCTTCGATACTCACATTGGCTGGAGGTTTGAAATTTGACGTTGTTTTTGCTCTAGTTGTTACAATTCTTTATGCTTTATTGAGCTACAAACATTTACCTCTGGGGCATCATTTTCTTTTAGGAACTGCTCTTATAATTTATATCGGGAGAGCAATAATGAATGGTGATTTACCTTGGCGGTATTTATTAATGAAGTCTAAAAACGGGTAATTAGCCAAGTTTCAAAATGGAAATGGGATCAAAATGAAAAAAGAAAAAGTTATCATTATCTTATGCGATACGCTCAGAGCAAAAAGTCTGCCCCATTATGGCAATAAAAGAAATACAATCCCTAATCTTATCCATACAATTGATAAAGATTTTGTTGTTTATAATGATGCATATGCACCTGCTCCATGGACTCCACCTTCTCATTTGTCACTTTTTACCGGATTATACCCTTCACAGGCCATGAAGACACAAACTTCTTATAAGTTAGATTCCATTTTTAAAACATTGCCGGAGTTGTTTAAAGACTCAGGATTTAAAACATTTGCCTGTAGCACTAATACACTTGTATCGGAGAAATCCGGATTTAATAGGGGATTTGATATATTCATGCAATTGTGGCTACCTAAGCCGGCAGAGGAAGAAATAAACTTTAGTTTGCGAGGGAATAATAAATTTGAAAAACTATTAACGTTATCTCGATTAATGGCCACAAGTAACAATAGAGGAAATATTTTGAGAGGCTTGAGAGAGAATATGTATAAGAGATTCAGAA
>CAYRAD010000394.1:0-2737 GCA_964422135.1 uncultured Vicingus sp. | reverse complement strand
AAAGTTATTAACTAAAAGAGCCTCTTATTAACAATTTAGAGGCTCTTTTATATTCTTAGGATTTCTATTTTTTAAATAAGAATCGTGTAATATATATTCCTGCATTATCTTTATAACCAGCACTTTCTACACCAGAACTAAATGTCATTAATGTCCACCCTTTACTTACCATTGAATTAATCATTGAAGTGATTAAAGCATCGTTAGAAGCTATGTTCTGGAAGTTAATTCCAACTCCACTATAAAAGTTTAATAATTTAGTTTCAGAGAATTTATCTACTTTAGCATCTCCTCTTTTTACTTTTCCTTGATTACTCGACTTTCCATCGGTTCTTTCTGTTGTAAATTGATTGTAATCAATTTCTGATCCATTCTCAATAATTCTAGAACGACCTAATCCCATAGGAACAATAGATTCAACCACTGTTATAATTTTATATTCTTGTGCTGCTACATCTGATAACCCTAAACCTAAAAGAGCTACTACAATAAAAAAATTTTTCATTTTAATTTGAATTTAAGTTAATATTAATTTTTGTGAATATAATCAATTATTATTCCAAATAGTTTAACTCATTATTTTTTTTGATTCATTAAGTAATCGTTCCGGATATATTTTAAGTGCTTCGCTTAAACATGTTAATGCATTTAGCAAAGCTTCTTTATTCAAAACATAAGCAATCCTGACTTCTTTTTTACCCAAGCCTTTTGTAGCATAAAAGCCTGCAGCAGGAGCAAGCATTACGGTTTGATTGTTGAACTCGAATTCTTCAAGCAACCATTGACAGAATTTTTCCGCATCTTTAACAGGTAGTTCAGCAACTGCATAAAATGCACCTCCCGGATTAGGACATTTAACACCTTCGATGGCATTTAACCCTTTAATTAAAACATCTCTCCGTTCAACGTATTCTCCAATTACATTATCAAAATAAGATTGAGGGGTATTTAACGCTGCTTCTCCGGCAATTTGTCCTAATGTTGGCGGACTTAATCTTGCTTGTGCATATTTCAATGCTACAGCAGATAGTTCTTTGTTCTTAGAAATAAAAGCCCCAATTCTGGCACCACACATACTGTATCTTTTCGAAATAGAATCAACAACAATAGTATTTTCATCAATTCCTTTGAGTTTAAATACAGAGTGATGAGTTTTGCCATCGTAACAAAATTCCCTGTAAACTTCATCTGCAATCAAATACAAATTATGTTTTTTTACAATATCACGTAATGTTTCTAACTCTTGTTCCGAATATAAATATCCAGTTGGATTACTTGGATTACATATTAAAATAGCTTTAGTTTTATCGGTAATAAGTTTTTCAAAATCGTTAATAGCTGGTAATGCAAATCCATTTTCAATATTTGCAGTTACAGGAACAATTTTTATTCCTGCAATAGTTGCAAAACCATTATAATTAGCATAAAAAGGTTCAGGAATTATCACTTCATCTTCGGGGTTTAAACAGGAGTTGAACGCAAATACTAAAGCTTCAGAACCACCGGTTGTGATTATAATATCTTCATAAGATACATTTAAACCAAATTTATTATAGTAATCAGCCAGTGATTTGCGATAAGATTCTATTCCGGCAGAATGACTGTATTCAATAACATTAAGATCAATATTTTTAATAGCGTCTAATGCTATTTGTGGTGTTTCGATATCAGGTTGACCAATGTTTAGGTGATAAACAGTTCTCCCTTTCTTTTTTGCTTCTTCAGCATAAGGTACCAATTTTCTGATTGGTGATTCCGGCATTTCATGCCCTCTGTATGATAATTTTGGCATAGCTTTTTATATTTTATGCGAAGTTAATAAAGAAGTTGTTTAAACTTGTGAAAAAAAGTTACTTACTCGATTTTTTAAATGTGATGAAGCAGTTATTTTTAATTCTAATAATTATATCTTTTCAAAACTTTCAAGGTCAAAACAACTCAACAATTAAGTTAAAAAATGAAAACTTTGAGCTAAAGTGGCTGGAACCAAATACAGAAACAAGTGAAGTTGGTAAATATGACAAGCTGGAATTTGGTTTAAAGATGAACAGTGACATTGAAGTACAAATAAATAATTTTCTTAAAACCAATAAAAAAGGTATTAATCCTTTTAATCCTGATGATATAAGTGTTGAAATTACCTTTAACTCTCCATCATTAAAACAAAGAAGAATTTACGGATTTTATTATCAGGATTTTAAACGGGAAGGAGAAATTTGGAAAGAAGAGCAAACCTACTTTAACTGGAGAATCCGGTTTGCTCCTGATGAATTAGGAGAATGGAATTTTAATGTTCGAATTGTAGCCAAGGATATAATTATAAATGAAAAAGGAGGAAAATTCAATTGTGTACCCTCAAATAGTAAAGGTCGATTAATAAAAAATAATAAAGGGGATAATTCTGATCGGTATTTATTATATAGTGAAACCAAAGAATCGTTTTTTGCTGTTGGACACAACATCGCACACTCTGCCTACTATCATCTAACACCGGAAAAAGCACAACAACATCAGCAATGGTTAACTGAATTGGCTGAGAATGGAGGTAATTTTTTTAGGTTAGAATTGGGTGCACCAAATGGCTTACCTGATTGGGAAAAATATGATAATTACTCAAAAAAAATGCCTCAAATGTGGGAGTTTGATCAATTAGTGGAGCATGCCAGACATTTAGGTTTGTATTTCATTTTATTCAGGCACCATACTGAATTGATGAAGGGAGAATCATGGGACGTTG
>CAYRAD010000393.1:1236-2739 GCA_964422135.1 uncultured Vicingus sp. | reverse complement strand
TAACGATACATGTGTTATTGCAGGCGATACAATTGATGTTGATTATAACGCTACTGGAAGTTATGATGTAACTTTATCAGCAACAGGCTTACCTTTTACAATAAGCAATCCGGCTATTTTTCAGCAAACAACTGCACCCTCAACAATAACCTCAGGTAATTTCTATTGGGAAACACAGTGTAATCATGTAAGGGTGAGTCCTTATTTTGTTTCTATTAAGGGAGTTGATGACGGACCGAATAATTTGGCAGATTTTCATACTACATCTATTTTAGTAATTGGACCTAAACCAGAAAACATTACTGCTACCGTGCAAAATAATGCTATTAATTTAAAATGGGATAAAACCAAATGTGGGCAAGTTACAAGTTATAAAATTTACAGAAAATTAGGGCCATCAGGCTGGTCACCAGGTCAGTGTGAAACAGGAGTTTCGCCTTCATCAGGATTTCAACTAATTGCTACTACTAATTCGATAAACGATACTATCTATTCTGACGATAATCAGGGTTCAGGATTGATTCCGGGAGAGGATTATTGTTACAGGGTTGTTGCCTCTTATCCTGATGGGGCAGAAAGTATTGCTTCAGATGAGGTTTGTGCACAATTGATTAAAGATGTACCGATTATCACTAACGTAAGTGTTAACACTACTTCAGCAAGTAATGGTTCAATCTATTTAGCATGGTCGAAGCCAACGGAACATGACACTATTCAATATCCGGGACCTTATCGTTATTTAATTTATAGAGGAACGCAATCTTCATCCAACATGATTCTAATTGACTCTACTGCAACAATAAATGATACGACCTATATAGATACAATGTTAAATACCTTGAATTTTCAATATTTCTATCGGATAGATATTTATAACCTTACTTCCGGAGCAAGGGAATTAATGGGAAAATCTACTATTGCTTCATCGATTTATTTAAACATTGTTCCATCAGATAATCAGCTTACATTGGATTGGAGTGAGTCAGTTCCATGGACCAACACACAGCATGTAATTTATAGATTAAATAATACTACATTAAATTATGATTCGATAGGGATTACAACCAATACAACCTATATTGATTCTGGTTTAGCCAATTTAACCACCTATTGTTATCAATTAAAAAGTATTGGAGGATATACTTCTTCCGGTACAATAGATCCAATTTTAAATTTTTCTCAAGAAGCATGTGCTCAAGCTATTGATAATGTTATTCCTTGTGCTCCTAGTTTATGTGTAGAAGTTGATTGTCAAAAACAACAAAACATTATACATTGGACAAATCAAACTACAGGTTGTGCAGAGGATGTATTACAGTTTAATATATATAAAAAGGATTCTATTAATGGAGAATATAATCTGATTGCTAACATACCAAGTGGAATTGATTCTACTTATATTCATGATAATATTTTGTCAATAGTTGGTTGTTATGTGATTACAGCAATTGATTCAGTTGGAAATGAAAGCGCATTTAGTGATTCCGTTTGTGTGGATAATCC
>CAYRAD010000393.1:0-1136 GCA_964422135.1 uncultured Vicingus sp. | reverse complement strand
TGGCTCACAATGGCGTGTGTTTAACCATCGTTAATATACAGGGTGATGTTTATACGGTTACAGCAATTAAAGAAACGTTGGAAAAATCAAGCTTAGGAGCATTACAAATAGGAAGTAAAGTTAATCTGGAGAGAGCCATGTTAGCCAACGGTCGTTTCGATGGTCATGTAGTTCAAGGTCATGTGGATCAAACTGCTTTTTGCACTTCCGTAATTGAAGAAGATGGAAGTTGGATGTACACTTTCCAATACGAACCCAACTATCATAACATTACCGTTGAAAAAGGTTCTATTACTGTAAATGGAGTTAGTTTAACTGTGGTGAACTCTAAAGAAAATCAATTTTCGGTTTGCATTATACCTTTTACCAAAGAACACACTACTTTCAATACCATGAAAAAAGGAGATAAGGTTAATTTAGAGTTTGATATAATTGGAAAGTATGTGGCAAGGCTGTTAAATAAAGGCTAAAAAACAGCTTGTACAATTTCTCTTACCGAAAGAGATTTCCCCATGGTATAGTAATGAATACAGGGAACACCAAAATCGATTAGGTCTTTAGATTGTTTAATTGCCCATTCAATTCCGGCTTGTTTTACAGCTTTGTCATCTTTACATTTTTCCAGCGTATCAACCAATTCATCCGGTAAATCGATGTAAAAGTTTTTGGGTAGTGACAGGATTTGCTTTTTAGTAGAAATGGGTTTTATTCCCGGAATGATAGGCACATTAATTCCCTCATTCCTACAACTGTTAACAAAAGCTTTAAACTTTTCGTTATCAAAAAACAACTGGCTCACAATATATTCTGCTCCGGCATCAATCTTTTGTTTTAGGTATTTCAGGTCGGTTTTCATGTTGGGAGCTTCAAAATGTTTTTCAGGATAGCCGGCAACACCGATGCAAAAATTAGTGGGCGTTGCATTTTGCAGGTCTTCATCCATATAAATACCCTGATTTAAACCAACCACTTGTTTAACCAAATCAACAGCATAGAGATGGCCATCCTTTTCCGGCACATAAGAAGCTTCTGTTTTTATTGGATCGCCCCGAAGTAATAAAGCATTATTAATTCCTAAAAAATTGAGGTCGATAAGGGCATTTTCCGTTTCCTCCCTGGTAAAACCGCCACAAATG
>CAYRAD010000392.1:0-2744 GCA_964422135.1 uncultured Vicingus sp. | reverse complement strand
TTTTTCTTGCGGCAATTAATGCTGCTTCATTGCATATATTAGCAATATCAGCTCCTGAAAAACCGGGAGTTTGCTTGGCTAAAAACACAAAGTCAACGTCTTTGGTAATTTTAATTGGTTTTAAGTGAACTTTAAATATTTCTTCCCTTTCATGTAATTCGGGCAAATCAACGTGTATTTGCCTGTCAAACCTCCCAGGTCTAACTAATGCTCTGTCTAGAACATCTGCTCTGTTGGTAGCTGCTAAAACAATTACTCCGGTATTGGTTCCAAAGCCATCCATCTCCGTAAGAAGTTGGTTAAGTGTATTTTCCCTTTCATCATTTGCCCCTTGAGCAATGCCTTTTCCTCTAGACCTTCCAATGGCATCAATTTCATCAATAAATATTATGGATGGAGCTTTATCTTTGGCTTGTTTAAATAAGTCCCTAACCCTTGATGCCCCTACACCTACAAACATTTCAACAAAATCTGATCCTGATAGAGAGAAAAATGGAACTTTTGCTTCACCTGCAACTGCCTTGGCTAATAATGTTTTACCTGTTCCCGGAGGACCAACAAGTAAAGCCCCTTTTGGAATTTTAGCTCCGAGGCTGGTATATTTTTGTGGTTTTTTTAAGAAATCTACAATTTCCCGTACTTCTTCTTTTGCTCCTTCTAAGCCTGCAACATCTTCAAATGTAATTTTTGTACTGCTTTCTTTGTCGAATAGTTGTGCTTTTGATTTGCCAATACTAAAAATCTGACCGGCACCACCTCCACCACCTCCAGACATCCTTCTCATCAGAAACATCCAAATGGCAACAATTATAATAATAGGAAATAGTAGCCCTAATAGGCCACTAAACCAATCTTCTTCTGTAATAACATTGTATTTTAATTTAATATTCTCGTCTTTAGAATATTTTTGAAGGGACTCGTAAAAGCCATCTTCAGATAAAAACTCAAATGTAAAATGTGGGCCTTTATTCGTTGCCGAAAATAAAGATGGTTTGATTTTATTTTTATATTCATCAAGTTGTAAAGCTTCTTTTGTTAAGGTGACTCTTGCTTCTTTTTTATTCTTAACAACAACTACTTCTTGAACATATTTGTTCTCTACCATTTGGTCAAATTCAGCTTCAGTGATAACAGATGACCCTCCATTGAAATTAATCAATTGAATAGCGATTAATACAGCACCAATTACGGCATATATCCAGTAAAAATTTGATGGTTTTTTAGAACCTCCACTAATGTTAAATTTGTTCTTTTTTTTATTTGGTTGTCCCATTAATTTTTAATCTTCTATTTTAATAATTTTTGCATCAGCCCAAAGCTCATCCAAATTGTAAAAATTTCTTGCTTCTTCCTGAAAGATGTGAACTACAATGTTTACGTAGTCTAAGATAATCCATTCAGCATTTCCAAATCCTTCAGAGTGCCAAGGCTTTTCGTTTAACGATTTCCTTATTTCTTCACTTACCGAATCCGCCAAAGCATTTACATGTGTGTTTGATGTTCCGGAACAAATGATGAAATAATCACATACAGCATTGTCAAAATCTTTTAAATCTATACATATTATATCTTTACCTTTTTTTTCTTGTAAACTTTTAATTGCTACATCTACTAATATTTTCGATTCGCTTAGTTTTTTTGTCTTCCCCATTCAAAAATTTATCATTTAAGTTTACAAAATAACGAAATATCCATGAAGTAATTAATATAAATCAGCATTTAAACAAAACTTTTATTTACATTTCGTATTCGATATTTTTACAGAAATGTATCAAAGATTATTTATAGGAAATAAAATTATTCGTTTGGATGAGGTAGATTCTACTAATAATTTTTTACAAAAATTAATTTCCAACAAAAAAGATGAGATTGAAGGATTGGTTGTAGTTACCAAAAATCAGCTTGCAGGAAAAGGCCTTGGTAAAAATAGGTGGATAAGTGAAAAAGATAAAAATCTTACTTTTTCTATTTTGTTAAAACCCAACTTGTTAATTCAAAATCAGTTTTTAATTAGTAAGGTAATATCTCTTAGTGTAGTTGGTTTTTTGAAGGAGTTTGGCTTAAAAAATGTAAAAATTAAATGGCCCAATGATATTTATGTTGGTGATAAAAAAATTGCGGGAATTTTAATTGAAAATTCGATTCGAAATAGTTCTATTTATAATTCTGTGGTTGGAATAGGATTAAATGTTAATCAAATTAATTTTGATTCAGGCATTAAAAATCCTACATCAATTATTAAAGAAACTAGAAAAGAATTGTTGTCATTAGATAAAACTTTAGATCAGCTTTTATTTTTTATTGAAAAAAAATACCTTCAATTTAAATCTGGTAAAATTGAATTCATCCATCAAGAATATCTTAACAATCTCTATTGGTATAATGAAATGAGAAATTTTAAAACTAAAAATGATTCGTTTAAGGGAGTAATTATTGGAACCAATTCAATTGGTAAACTAAAAATTAAAGTGTTGAATAATGTTCAAGAATTTGATTTAAAAGAGATATCGTTTGATATAGAAAATTAGTCTAGAGATGCCAAATCGTTTATTCTCATTGATTTTGCCACTTCTTTAAGAAATTCGCAATCTTCCTGATTATCACCTTCAACAGTTAATAAGAAACGGTCGGCAATTCCCAAAACAATGTTTGCTTTTTTAGTTTTCTTTTTAATTGTTTCTCAACCACTTATATCATCACTAATACTAATACTTTGGCCAAATTCTTCACTCGAATCAATCTTA
>CAYRAD010000391.1:0-2746 GCA_964422135.1 uncultured Vicingus sp. | reverse complement strand
CCAATACTATAAACATGTGGGTAGTTACTGATAATTTACGAAAAGGAGCTGCTACGAATGCTGTGCAAATTGCAGAGTATTTAGTTAAAAAAGGATTAGTGAAAAGTGATTTGATAGTCAATAAAATAGATTTCTAAGGTTTTGACTGTTTGGTCTGTTTTTGGATATTCTTTAAAAAATATTTCCTATCTTCATCACTCTATAATTTATTGTTTTGAAGTATATAACCAAAACCATCTGGGTTTTATCATTAATCAGTTTGTTTACCGACACAGCCAGCGAAATGCTGTATCCGATTATGCCCATTTATTTAAAATCTATTGGCTTTTCGGTAGTACTTATCGGAATCCTGGAAGGTGTGGCAGAGGCAACCGCAGGTCTGAGTAAAGGTTATTTTGGTAAACTTTCAGACCACAAAGGCAAACGAGTTCCTTTTGTTCAACTGGGATATAGTTTTAGTGCCATTTCAAAACCGATGATGGCTTTTTTTATTTTTCCGCTATGGATTTTTCTTGCAAGAACCATGGATCGTTTCGGAAAAGGAATTCGAACCGGTGCAAGAGATGCCATTCTTTCTGACGAGGCGACACCCGAAACAAAAGGAAAGATTTTTGGCTTTCACCGTTCTATGGATACTTTAGGAGCTGTGCTGGGTCCATTACTGGCACTGCTTTATTTGTTCTTTTATCCGGATGATTATAAAATGTTATTTTTTATTGCCTTTGTACCCGGAATACTTGCTATTGTTGCTTCATTGCTACTCAAAGAAAAAAAGAGAACGATAGAAACTCCGAAAGAAAAAGTATCATTTTTTTCTTTCATTAACTACTGGAAAGTTGCTCCTTCAGAATATCGGAAATTAGTGAGAGGATTATTAATTTTTGCCGTGTTTAACAGTTCGGATGTGTTTTTATTGCTCAAAGCAAAAGAAGCAGGATTGAGCGATACCATGGTAATTGGTGTGTATATTTTTTACAACCTAATATATGCCTTATCTGCTTTTCCGTTGGGTATAATTGCTGATAAAATTGGTTTAAAAAAAATGTTTGTAACCGGTTTGTTGTTGTTTACCATAGTTTATTTCGGCATGAGTTTCGCCTCCAACTTGTATCTGATAGCAGCAATGTTTTTTCTTTACGGAGTATATTCGGCAGCTACAGAGGGTATTTCAAAGGCATGGATCTCTAACATTTCTGATAAAAAAGATACTGCAACCGCAATTGGCACTTATGCCGGATTTCAGAGTATCTGTGCAATGCTGGCCAGTTCACTTGCTGGTCTAATTTGGTTTCAGTTTGGTGCCCCTGTAACATTTATGGTAACAGGAGTTGTTACAATCTTAATTATTAGCTACTTTTATTTTGCAGTTCAAACAAACGATAGCAAGTCTTAATATTTAATACATGAATATTCCCGTAGTAATAATAATGATTGGATTGCTCATTTTTGGAGCACATCTTTTTAATGGCCTTTTTAAATTTACTAAAATACCCAATGTCTTAATTCTATTAGTTATTGGAATTTTGGTGGGGCCTGTTTTTGGGTTTATTAATGAAAGACATTTTGGCTCAGTTGGTCCAATATTTACTTCCATTACTTTAGTATTAATTTTATTTGAAAGTGGTACCAATCTAAAAATTGGAGAACTGTTTAAATCCATAGGTTCAGCTTTTTTACTCACCTTATTTAATTTTATAGTAAGTGCTGTTATCGGGACTTTTGTTGCTGTTACTTTTTTTAAAGACATCAATTTTTTAAGTGCAACATTTTTTGGTGTAATAATAGCAGGCACTTCATCTGCGGTAGTTATCCCAATGATTAAGCAACTAAAAATAAATGAAAAAGGTTCTACCACCTTAATGCTAGAATCTGCATTAAGCGATGTGCTCTGTTTAGTTATAGGCTTGGCATTATTGCAAGCCATGAAACAAGGAGTTTTTGAAATGGGAGCTATATTAAATGCCATTTGGAAGTCCTTTTTATTTGCCTTTTTAATTGGTTTTGTTGGAGGTTTTGTATGGTCTATTATTATTCGTTTTACTCGAATTATAGAAAACTCCAAAGTAATGAATCTCGCCATTGTTTTTATTATTTATGGCCTTACAGAATACCTTAAATTAAATGGTGGCATAGCTGTATTAATTTTTGGAATCACTCTAGGAAATGCACACTTATTAAAAGATACTTTTTTAGGGTATGTCTTCCCGTCAAAAGAATTATTGGAAAACGAAAAAGATTTTTTCAGTGAACTGGTTTTTCTGGTTTCCACTTTCTTTTTTGTTTATGTTGGTATCTGTATGAAGTTTGGAAGTGTTTGGGTATATCTTTTAGCACTGTTAATAGTGGCATTAATTATTATCTTAAGACCAATATCCATTAAACTCTTTGTTAGAGCCAAAATGTCTTTTAAAGATTTGGGAATAATGTCTATTATGGCTCCAAAAGGATTAGTCCCTGCAATACTAGCATCTATACCTATTCAATATGGTTTAGCTGGTGGCAATAACATTCAAATGTTAGCTTTTGCAGTAGTGTTATTAAGTATCTTAATCTGCTCTATTCTAGTAATCATATTGAGTAAAAATCCTTTCCAGTTTAGCTACCTTAAAAAAGTATTAGGCAAAGAGGAAGATGTAATTGAAAACTCTTTTAAAGAAAGTACAATTTCTAATGATATCGAAAATTCACAAATTGATACCACAGAAGCAGAAGAAAATGAAGTTTAAAATAAGACCATTTAATACAA
>CAYRAD010000390.1:0-2758 GCA_964422135.1 uncultured Vicingus sp. | reverse complement strand
AATATTTTGCCATCTTCAGCCATTACATTTACAATGTAAATACCTGATGAGTTATTAGTCAATGATAAATTGTAATTATTGTTATTAAAGTTATCCTCAAAAATCAAGCTTCCTTTTAAATCATAAACACTAATTTTTTTGTTTTTATAATCTGCTGTGCTTAGCTGATAATTCCCGTTTCCAAAGTTGGCTAATTTTATATCTGTAATATTGTTATCATTAATTGAAGTAATAACTGTCGGAGATAACAATACTGTAACAGATTTTGAACTTTGGGCAGTACAATTTACATTGGATGAGGTAAGTGATACGGCATAATCACCAACGGATGTATAGGTATAATTAGGATCAGTAAGATTAGAAATTCCGCCATCACCCATATCCCAATCGTAAACCAATGCATTTTGAGAAGTATTGGTAAGATTAATAATTCCCCCCTCACTCAGATAAACCGTATCTTTATCTATGTTAAACTCAGCTGTTAATAAAACAGCCGGGTTAACGGTAAAATTAATTTCATCAACTATTCCTAAACTAGTTACAGTTGCTTTATAACTGCCCGGATTCAAAGCACTAATTGTACTTGTAGATGAGTTAACTGTAGTGGAACTAATAACAGCATTATCACCGTTATTGGTAATTTCTAAATTCCAGTCATTATTTCCCGGATTATTAATCTCAATAGCACCATCGTTCATTGATGTACAACTTTCATCAGTAACAGTAGAACTTAATGGTGTGGAAATATTAAACGCAAAAGTCGGAACATTTTGTTGAGCAACTAAATTAAATGTCATGCTAGTATCTCCCATCAATCTCGAACTCATGTTGGAAGTCATATCTGTTAAACTAACTTTATAATTAGAATTTAAGGGGTAAACTTCTTCAACCTCAATGGTGTATGAACCACTTACCGGTATATTAGTATAAAGGACAACAGATTTATCTTCTGTATATTCGGGTAATGAATTAATGGATAACTCCTGCCCGGGAGCTATTTCAGTATAAAGTGAAGGAACATTTGGATTTGGGCTAAATAATTTCCAGGCATCGTACATGCCGTCAAATCCAGATGTAGCACCATTTACCATTCTTACCACTGTTTCATCAGAATATCCGTTTCCTGTTATTTTAATTCTAAATGCATTATTATATTGTGAATAACTACTTATTGTAATCAGATTGAGAACTATAATAGCTGTTAAGTTTTTGTATAAATTTTTCATGGCTTTTGTTTTAATCATTAGTATAGTATTTGTTTTATCATTCGTTATAGTAAAAGTAGAGCCTTTATAAAGCCAAAAAAACAGTTAAATACGGTAAATTTCGGCTGTGTATTTATAATGAGTTTATTCAATGATAATACCTAACTTAAACAAGGTTACACGGATATTTTTATAAGTATTTTTTAGTAATACCACTAAGTACAAATACTAAATTCAAAAAATATCTACGTAGAGTAACTACGTATTTCTACTTAGTTTAACTCAGGTGAATTTCAGTAAATCATGGTATTATTATCTATATATTTTGTTATAATTTTATAATTATTCTAAATATTATGGATAAAGAACCTCAACATATAATGATTCCTGACAGCAAATCTATTGCTATTACTTATGAGATTAACAATAAACTTATTCGGTTATTGAAAAAATCAGGAGAGGAATATTTTAAAGAATTAGTGAAATTTTTGTGTGAAGCATCCGACACCAGCTTTTGCTTTGTCGGCAAATACGATTCGAATACCAACAACGTTACAACTCAAGCTTTTTATGCTCATAATAAACTTACACAAAATTTTAAGTATAATATAAAAAATACACCTTGTTATAAGGTGTTAAAAGGAGCATTTTGCTTTTATCCAACTAATGTACAAGAACTTTTCCCACAGAATAAAGAATTACAAACACTTGGTGTAGAAAGCTACATGGGCTTGCCCTTATTTGATTTAAGCAATAATCAGGCAGGACTGATTGCAATTATGGATACTAAACCCATTGTTAATGAAAAAAATATTAAAGAATTACTGGCGTTGGTTGAAAGTAAAACCGACCTTGAACTGGAAAAAATAATACTGAAAGAATCACATTCTTTATCCCACAAGGAATATATCAGTTACTTCCATAATTTTCAGGATGTATTCTTCTGGAATACTTATGATAAAAACAATACGCAAATCACTTGTGTTGTATCTCCTTCTATCCATCAGGTATTGGGATATACTGTTGAAGAATACAATCATTTGGACATGAGTAAAATGTATGCCAATCCTGATGACAGAATGGCGTTAATAAATAAGGCAAAAGCTAAAAAAAGTATAAAAAACTATCCTGCAACATTTAAAAAAAAGGATGGCAGTCTTGTTTTTGTTGAAATTGATTGTGAGTATCTTTCTACTCATTCGGTATCGGATGCAGCCTTTAGCCTAAGAGGGGTAATAAGAAATATTACCGGAAAAGTTTATGCAGAATTAAGAAAAGAAATTGCCTTTAAAATTGCTGAAAAATCTCAAAGAAGGTTAATAAACCTTAATCGATTAGGTAAATTTATTTTTGAAACCTTAAAAGAGGTAATCAATCTGTCTAATTTATACATAGCAGTATTGGACGAGGAAAATAAAGAAATCTTTTTCCCTTATTTCAAAGACCAGTACTCTAAAAAAGATTCGTTTAGGATTCCTTATAATAAAAACGGGTTTACTGAAAATATTATCAATAATAGCAAAATAATAATACTGAACACTAAAAAAGAAAAT
>CAYRAD010000389.1:0-2760 GCA_964422135.1 uncultured Vicingus sp. | reverse complement strand
AATTAATCTCACAATTGCATTCTCTATTCACTCCATTTCACACCCCTACGATAATTTTTATTTTTTCTCTTTTTTGGCTTGTTCTTGAATTTTATTAATTTCTTCTAGGTGCCCTTTAAAATAATTAATTAATTTTTCATCTTTACTAAAATGTGCAGGTTCGCCATTTTTATTCAAAACAACCGATTTATATTCCTTAAATGTTAATTGTTGAGCAAGACCGAAGCCACTACCAATAGGGATGTCAATAATAAACTTAATTAAATTTTCTGATTGTTTCTTGGTGATATATTTATTTTTATCCCCTAATTCAGAAAAATGATCTAACAATGCATCGGTAACAGAACTCAATATATCATTTCTACTTTCCTCAACAGATGAAAATTTTAATACTTTATCCTTTACCTTACTGTAATTATTTAATATATCATCAACACTAATTAATTTATCATAATTATTTAAAAAAGAAAGATAGGATGTTCCCGATTCTATACCAACTAGTCCCATTAGCAACTCACTAAAAACATTTTTATCTTTACATACAGTTTTAAGTTTATTGGCAATTACCCATGAACGTCTACTAGGCATAACACCTAAAGCAAAGTCTGGTCTTTTCTTTTCTAACATACTATTTTGTTCGTCAATAAAATCAATAATACTTGTATCAACTTTAATTTTTCTAGCATATGATAACCATTCTGAAACGCTAGCCTCTACTTTAATATGACAAAACCTATCCGCAAAAGCCGCATCTGTAAAATCAAGAACATCATAGTCCTCTGTTGGTGGATTCATTGCTGCAATTATTCCACTTCCCTCTGGAACATGAAAACCATTACAACTTATTCTTTTATCATAAACCAACTCAAATACTGATTGTAATAAATCTTTATGTGCCCTATTGATTTCATCTAAAAAAATGATAAATTTTTGACCATTTTTTGCCGCCTCTAGTGCTTCATGCAAATAATTAGGTGCTAGAAAATTGGTTGCAACTTTTTTACCCTCATCGTTAACTTTGAAGTCACATAGCCCTAATAGATCAGATGCATCAGATAATTGTCCTAATCTAATAGGTATCATCTTATATCCATTTTCTTTGCAAAATTGTTCAACCGATTCAGTTTTTCCAATTCCTGCATCCCCAACTAGTAGTGGCGTAATTCCTACATTTAGAAGTACTGGCAATGATTTTTTTACGTTTTTTAAGTTCAAAATAATCTCCTTGTTAGTTATATCCCTAATTTATTGTAACATTTTTAATAAATTTTGTCAAATTAAAATCTATTTTCTGTCAATTTTTTTGTTAGTTTTTTACCTAGTATATTTTTTAGTTGTTGTTCGCTTATGTTTAATATTTTACATACAGGATTAATACTGTCATTATATCTTTTTAGATAATTTAATACTATAGTTTTTGATATATAGTTAATTTCGCCATGGGTATTAGGTACATCAATTTGGCTTACTGCATAATATCCACAATTAACGCAGATACCCTCTGAATTTGTTTCAACTTCAAAAAATTTAGTGTTATTAGTTTCTTTTCCTAAGCATGTACAATAATCTTTTAACTTCATTTTTATTTTCCCCCTATATAAATTAATATTGTTAGTAATGTCCCTAGATATATTATCATATTAAATATAATCATTATATTCCCTTTTCCAATAATTACTATTTTTTATAACTTTAATTTTTGGCTCTAACAGTATTTCTAATGAAGACATTAATCTAAACGATTGAAAAATTTCAATCTTTCTTATACCAAAAATTGCTGTATGATCATTCGCATCTGTAAATGTGCATATATATTTATTATTTGGAATAATAAATCTTATATTTTCATGTCGGGTTGTATTTCTGTAAAATTGCCCTATTTTAAGTTTCATGCAACACCCTTTAATATTCTTGTTAATTCAAAATTTTTAGAATCACCTATAAAATCAATATATGAGTTTTTAATATAATTAATATCATAAGATCTAGTAATTATATTATTATTCATTTTTTTAATATTCCTAATTTTATTTTTTATTTTAAATATTCTTTTATTTATTTTCTCTCTTTCTGCATTATTAAAAGTAGTCCTGTATTGTTTAAAATTTTCATATAATTTTTCAATTTGCATCAAATATCTATTACTATAATAAGAACCTTTTGCACAACTTAACATATTATTTATATCTCTTTTTTCTGCATTTATCCCAAATCTTTTATATTCTCTTATTTTATTCTTTAACTCAATTATGTTAGCTTCAATTTTAATTCTTGTTTTTTTTCTAATATTTTTTCTTAATTCAATTAAATTGTTAAATAAATTTTTGTATAAATATAAACTTCCCGTATTTTTAATAGTTGATTCATTTAGGCTTTTAGATACTTCAATTACTGTAAATGGTAGACCTAAATCTTTTAGCATCCAATATATCTGGCATTGGTGCTTGCTAGTTGTAGGGGAATAATTATACATATTAAGAATAATTCTGCCATTATATATCATGCAAAATTTCCAGTACCCATAACTATAAGCCTCAATAGTTTTTGGGTAAAATTCCAACTTTCTATTACATGTTAAAAATCGTTTTTTTCTTGGTTGCCATCCCTCTAATACATCCTTTGTAAATAAACTACTTATATTATAATTATCTTGTTCTTTATTGTATATTATTTCCATTTTTTATTCTCCTTTTTTTATTATAATTGAAAGTATACCCATATAAGGCATATTAGCATTATTATTCCTATAATTTGTCTCAT
>CAYRAD010000388.1:0-2766 GCA_964422135.1 uncultured Vicingus sp. | reverse complement strand
TGATACATATATAAATGGTGGAACAGTAATTTTTAAAACAATTGATGATAAAGATGAGGGTTTTCAAGATTGGGTATCTTCGTGTAACGAAAACCAACTAGATTACATAAAACAATTTTCATTTTATAATAAAATAAAAAATAAACTTAATTTTACCTTAGATTCTAATGGGAAAGTACATGTCTGATAACATAAAACAATTAACAAAAGAAGAACTTGAAGCAATAACTTCTGTTTCTTTACCTATAGTTATAGAACCATTACATCCAACAGGAAAAATAATTGATGTATACGGAGATTCTTTTGCGGCTTTACATAAATTAGTTGTGATGGCTAATAGAGAAGGATCTGAAATAGACAATGTAAAATTTTCCTGGTTATGGTTTGTATCCCAACTTTTAGGAGTTACTATACGTTCATACGGAATAAGCTCTAGCTCAGAACAGTTAATTTACAAAAGTTATCAAAGAACAATTAATAATAAAAGAAACGCGGTAATAATATTCCATACAGATGTTACTAGGGAAGATAAATTTTTTAAATATTCTAGAATGAAAAAACAAGATTATATAGATTGGGATAATAAAATTACTGAACCTACTTTACACCTATATTGGTCGTCTCGTTTTCATAAATTTAAAAACGGTTTTGCAAAGAATACAGATTTACATACCCAGTATTCCTCAGTTGATATGGATGAAGCTCCTGTTCATTTTTTATTTAAATCTATAAATTTTAACCATAATGAAAAACTAAAAGGAATGGCAGCAAATCATATGGATATAAATGGTAATTTTATTCTTGCAACAGAAGTAGTACAGATATTTAAAGATAAATTTAAGTTTGATTCGACAGTATAATATATCATAAAATACTTGACGGTAAGTCCTAAATTATGTATAATAAAATTATAAAGTTGAAAATCTTAAAAGGATTTGCGGGTGTCGTATAATGGCATTATCACAGCCTTCCAAGCTGAGGACAGGAGTTCGATTCTCCTCACCCGCTCCATACTAGTATGAATGTAAACCAAATTAATAAAATAATTGAAGAGTTACCTAGTAACGATCCTGAATTTATTATCGGATGGTTAACAGCTCAATTAGAGCATGTCACCACCGAATTAGATAAAGCGCATGTTTTAATACACGCTTTAAGAAAAGATATAACATATAATTAGGAAAAAAATTATGGACGAAGTACAAATAGACGCTTGGAACTGTTGGGTAGAGGAACAAGCAAGAGATATGCAAGAATATATTCAATCTTCTTGGCCAATGAAAGGTTGTGCCCAATTTACATTAGGAAAAATTCATTGCAGTTGGAGTCGTAGTAGACGGTCTTCTAGGGGTGGATTATATAAAATTGATGGTATTTGGCAACCCGGAATTAATATTTCTATGAATGGATATATTCCTAGATACGGAGTAATTCGGCATTACGAATATAAGTCGTTTGATAAGAATAAATTTATTGGAGGATTTTATACGGATAATATGGAGCATCCTTTATTAGCAGTAGTTGCTCATGAAGTAGCTCATGCTATTCAGCGATGGATTGAATATTATGACCGTCTTAAAGCATCTAAACCTCATGGAAAAGAGTTTAAAGATTATTATGCACAGTTACGTGCAGTTTATGTAAATCCTTTACTTCCTAATCAAGAGAAGATGAAAAAAACTTACGAAGAGCTAAATGCTGTAATAACACGAGAAATTAAAACACAAAGCGTAGAAAAGGTATTAATACAATGACCCACCCAAAAATTTATGACAGGATTGAAAAAAGACTTGATACTCTTGAAGAACTACTAAAAAGACAAGCACACTTGTCATTTCCTGATACTATTCGGGATAGTTTAAGTAGTCTTTCAAAATTCAGACCGTATATGAATGATGAACAGAGTGATTTTGTCGATGGTGCACGATTTGCACTGGAGGAACGCATAGAATGGAAATAGCTATAGCAACTTGTGTTTTAGTATTTATAATTGCTTATGGGCTAGTAGGATTTATGCTATGGAAGTGGGATAAGGATGATCCACAAAATGAGTGAAAATACTCTTTATACAGAATACTATAAACAACAACAAGAAATTGCCCTTTTAAAACAAAATGTGGCGCAACTTCAAGAGCAATTACAAAATGCGCTAATTAGAGTTAGCGAGCTGAGGGAGAAACTTGATTATGACAGTGGTAGTAGTTAGTGGGGGATTCGATCCACTACATTCAGGACACTTAGAATATTTTAAAGCAGCAAAGAAACTAGGTAACAAGTTAGTTGTTGGAGTAAATTCTGACAAGTGGTTATCTAGAAAAAAGGGAAAAAACTTTTTGCCTGTTGAAGAGCGAATGGCTTTAATTAAAGAGTTAAAAATAGTAGATATGACTACTACGTTTGATGATTCAGATGGAACAGCTTTTAGTTTAATTAACGATATGTTAGTAGAATATGATAGAGAAAAAATTATTTTTGCTAACGGCGGAGATAGGCAGTACGATAATATACCAGAAATAGCCAGATTCTCTAATGAAAAGAGGGTGGCTTTTGTATTTAGTGTTGGAGGAGATTTTAAAAAGAATTCTAGTTCTAAAATTTTAAAAGAATATTATAGACCTGAAGTAATTAGACCTTGGGGAGATTTTGTTATTTTATCTGAAGGACCAGGATACTTGGTAAAAGAACTTTTAGTTAGCCCAAAAGGAATTATGTCTATGCAACGACACAAACATAGGTCAGCACATTGGGTAGTGGTTGAGCTTTTGG
>CAYRAD010000387.1:0-2774 GCA_964422135.1 uncultured Vicingus sp. | reverse complement strand
TTTAAATAATAATTTAAGAGGTTCAACCACTTGCAATTTCATATAAGCAGGCAATCCACCAACATTATGATGCGATTTGATGGTCTGAGAAGCTCCTCCATTTACAGAAATAGATTCAATTACATCAGGATAAATAGTACCTTGAGCCAACCATTTTACATCAGAAATTAACTTAGCTTCCTCGTCAAAAACGTCAATAAAAGCTTTACCTATCGTTTTACGCTTTGTCTCTGGGTCAGAAATTCCAGCTAATGCATCATAAAATTTAGATGAAGCATCAACTCCTTTCACGTTTAAACCTAAATGTTTATATTGATCTAAGACACTTTTAAACTCGTCTTTTCTAAGCAATCCATTATCAACAAAAATACAATATAAGTTTTTTCCAATTGCTTGATGTAATAATGTTGCAGCAACAGTAGAATCAACTCCTCCAGAAAGACCCAACACTACTTTATCATTTTGTAATTTTTCTTTTAATTCAGATACTGTAGACTCCGCAAAAGAATCAGGTGTCCAATCTTGAGAAAACCCACAAATATCAACTACAAAGTTTTTTAATAAAACCATTCCTTCTGTAGAATGATAAACCTCAGGATGAAATTGTATCCCATAAGTTTCTTCATCTTTGAAATGAAATCCCGCTACTTCAACATCATTTGTACTGGCAATAATTTCTACATTTTCTGGAGCTTTTTTAATGGTATCACCATGGCTCATCCAAACTTGAGAATTGTCACTCATTCCCTTTGTTAAGGTATGAGTTTTGTTCACAAAAGATAAATTTGCTCGTCCATACTCTCTTATTTTAGAAGGCAATACCTCTCCTCCAGAAATTTGAGCCAAATATTGTGCACCATAACAAACGCCTAATAATGGTAATTTGTTTCTTATTAATGACAAATCTGGTTTTGGTGCATTTTCTTCTCTAACAGAGAAAGGACTTCCAGAAAGAATTACACCTTTACAATCACTACCAATTTGAGGAATTTTATAGTAAGGATGTATTTCACAATAAATGTTTAATTCCCTAACTCTTCGAGCAATTAGCTGTGTGTATTGAGAACCAAAATCTATAATCAGCAATTTTTCCATATTGCGGCAAAGATAAAGTTTGTAAATAGAAAACAATATTTTTAATTCATCATCTTTTAGGATTAATCAATAACTTTTAAACAAATGTTAATAATTTTTTAACTCAAATTAAACATTATCAATACGTTGTAAAACATATTATGCTTATTTTAGCAGTAATTTAAGTGATCACCCTATAGGGATAATTCTCCTCGAACCGCTTAATCCATTTTATTTAAATTAAAATGTTTAAGAAGGTTTTTATATCATTAATAGTTTTATTTACTACTTCGATTGTTGGGATTGCTCAAACTACTGATCTTATTATTTCTGAATATATTGAAGGTAGCAGTACCAATAAATATATTGAAATATACAATGGAACAGGTGCTAGTGTAAATTTAGCAGATTATGAATTGAGACTTTATTCAAATGGTTCTGCCACACCTTCAATAACCAATGTGCTTTCAGGTACACTAGCAGATAATTCAGTAATAGTTTACAAAAATTCATCTGCTACAATTTATGGAGGAGCTGCAACTGTTGCAACAGCAGTAAATTTTAATGGAGATGATGCAATAGCTTTATATAAAATTTCAACAACAAGTTTTGTTGATATTTTTGGCAATATTGGTTGCGATCCTGGCTCTGCATGGACAAGTACAAATACTACCGTTAATAAAACACTAGTTAGAAATGCCAATGTATGTAGTGGCATCACTTCAGATCCAACAAATACTCCTTGTAATTTCCCAACATTAGCAACAGAATGGACTCAATTTGCTCAAAATGATGTTACACACTTAGGAAGTCACACAAATACATGTAGTATTCCTTGTGTTGCTGCAGCAGAACCAACAACCAACTCCTCATCATTAACATTTCCTGATTCAACCTGTAACAGTATTGATTTAAGTTGGACAATAGGAAATGGAGCTAATAGAATTATAGTAGCATCTACTTCTCCAATCACAGGAAATCCAACGGATCAAACTGCCTACAGTGCTAGTTCTGTTTTTGGTTCTGGATCAACCATTGCTGCAGGAGAGTATGTTGTTTATAATGGATCAGGAAACACTTTAACGGTAACTGGATTAGCTCAATCTACTACCTATTACTTTGCTATTTTTGAGTACAATGGTGCACTTCCTAACTGTGAAGAGAATTACTTAACTACAGGAATGATTACTGGAAACGCTACAACATTTGTATGCATTTGTCCTGAAATAACAGGAATGCTGATTGATGCTTGTACTGGAAATGAGGGCTATGATGAGTTTTTCACTTTCCAAAATGGAAATGCCAATCTACAAATTGATAGTTTAACCGTAAATTTTCCAACTGTCTCCATTGGTCCTTATTGTAATTCAGGTTGTGGAGCAAACACCTGGACAACTAACCCAACTTATGTAACAACACTTAATGATACAGCAGGTTGTCCCGGACTGTTTGTAGAAGCAGATCCAATACCTTCAAATGCAGAAGTTATTGTTTTTACTGGAGCTAACCCTACATATGATTTTGATTTTTCAGGGCTTTGTGGAACAGGACCCTATTATGCCATTTTCGCAAACAACACCACCGACCCAACCGGACGATTTGGAAATTATGGTGCTTGTGCTACCAGAACCCTGAGAGTTGATTTTGGATATGCTTGTTCAGATACTTCAAGTTACGACAGGTGTTTATTATCTAATAAT
>CAYRAD010000386.1:0-2779 GCA_964422135.1 uncultured Vicingus sp. | reverse complement strand
GTATCGAGAACTAGTTTAAATACCAAAACTCCTATTCTCGATACGAATTTCACTCGAATTGACAGAATTTTGTTAAAATGCACAACGGGTTAATTTTTTTTATTCCTAAACACAAAATTCCCATCAAATTCATCTAATATTATTTCAGAGTCGGGTTTAACTTTTCCGGCCAATATTTCTTTCGATAATTCGTTCAACACATTTTTTTGAATAACACGTTTCACCGGCCTTGCTCCAAATTGTGGATCATAACCTAATTCACCAATTTTTGTAACAGCTTCATCTGTATAGCTCAATTGAATATCATTTTTAGTTAGCATATTGGCTAAACCTTTCAATTGTATTCTTACAATTTCATCTATGTTCTTTTTGCTTAAAGGACTAAACATAATAATCTCATCAATTCTGTTCAACAACTCCGGACGAATTGTTTTTTTCAGTAATCCGAAAACATCAACTTTGGTTCGTTCAATCACGTTATCTCTATCAATTTCTCCCAAATCTTCGAAATTTTCCTGAATGAGGTGAGAACCAATATTCGATGTCATAATGATAATGGTATTTTTAAAATTGACCATTCTTCCCTTATTGTCGGTTAACCTTCCGTCATCCAATACTTGTAACAATACGTTGAAAACATCGGGATGTGCTTTTTCTATTTCGTCTAACAAAATAACAGAATAAGGTTTTCTCCGAACAGCTTCCGTCAATTGTCCTCCTTCATCGTAACCTACATATCCCGGAGGAGCACCCAATAATCTGGATACCGTATGTTTTTCCTGATATTCACTCATGTCTATTCTGGTCATCGAATTTTCATCATTAAACAGCACCTCACTTAAAGCTTTGGCTAATTCTGTTTTTCCAACACCAGTTGTTCCTAAAAATATAAAAGAACCGATGGGACGCTTTTCATCTTGTAAACCAGCTCTACTTCTACGAACAGCATCTGCAACTGCTATAATAGCTTCCTCTTGACCAACAACTCGTTTACGCAGTTCATCTTCCAGTTTAAGTAATTTTTCCCGTTCACTCTCTATCATTTTAGATACCGGAATACCTGTCCATTTGGAGATAACTTCTGCAATTTCCTCAGTAGTTACTTCTTCCTTTATCATTTTAGAAGAAGACTGAAGTTCAATTAATTCTTTCTTAAAGTTTTCCAATCTATCTTCAGCTTCTTTTACTTTTCCGTAACGGATTTCTGCAACTTTTCCAAAATCACCTGCACGTTCAGCTTGTTCGGCTTCGTATTTTAGGTTTTCAATTTCTTCCTTAGCTTTTTGAATTCCTTCAACCACATTTTTTTCGGCTTGCCATTTAGCAGTTAAGCTGTTTTTTTCTTCAGTTAAATTGGCTAATTCTTCTTTTATTCTAACCATTTTTTTATTGTCGTTTTCACGCTTAATGGCTTCTCGCTCAATTTCCAATTGCATTATTTTCCTTTCAATTTCATCCAACGCTTCTGGTTTAGAGTTGATTTCCATACGTAACTTAGATGCAGCTTCATCAATAAGGTCGATGGCTTTATCGGGTAAGAAACGATCACTAATGTAACGTTGTGAAAGCTCAACAGCTGAGATGATTGCTCCATCAGTAATCTGCACCTTGTGGTGATTCTCATATTTCTCTTTAATTCCTCTTAAAATAGAGATAGCATCCTCGGTAGATGGTTCATCAACCATTACTTTTTGAAAACGCCTTTCTAATGCTTTATCTTTTTCAAAATATTTTTGATACTCGTTCAGCGTAGTTGCTCCAATAGCTTTTAACTCGCCACGAGCTAAAGCAGGTTTAAGAATATTAGCAGCATCCATCGCACCTTCTCCTCCTCCTGCACCAACCAAGGTATGGATTTCATCAATAAACATTACGATATCTCCTTCGGCATTAATAACTTCTTTAACTACTGCTTTTAATCTTTCTTCAAATTCACCTTTGTACTTTGCACCAGCAATCAGTGCACCCATATCTAGAGAGAAAATTTGTTTATTCTTCAAATTTTCAGGAACATCACCTGAAATAATTCGATGTGCTAAGCCCTCGGCAATAGCAGTTTTACCCACTCCTGGTTCACCTATGAGGATAGGATTATTTTTGGTTCTTCGTGATAATATTTGCAAGACTCTTCTTATTTCTTCATCACGACCGATGACAGGGTCTAATTTATTTTCTGCTGCTAATTCATTTAAATTTTTAGCGTATTTCTTTAGTGCATTGTATTGTTCTTCTTGACTTTGTGATGTTGTACTTCCCCCTTTCCTTAATTCCTTAATGGCGGCTTTCATATCCTTTTCCTTTACGCCATTATCTTTCATTAATTGCGATATGGTATCTCCGGTAGCTAATAATCCGAGTAAAAGCAATTCAATGGAAACATATTCATCTTTAAATTCTTTGATTAAAGATGCTGCTTTTTGTAACGCTTTGTTAGCATTTTGCGATAGGTATTGATTTCCTCCGCTTACTTTTGGATAGGATTCTACAATTTTATCTAAAGCTTGTTTAAATATATTAATGTTAACCCCTAATTTTTGTAGAATATATGGAGTAACATTTTCGTCAACTTCAAGAATACCTTTTAAAAGATGCCCGGTTTCAATACTTTGGTTTTGAGAACCTATAGCAATCTGTTGGGCTTGTTGAACAGCTTCCTGCGATTTTATGGTAAAATTATTTAAGTTCATTTTGTATTGTTTTAATCAATTATACTTCCTCAAATAGCAATCCAATTGAAATATCAACCTGATTTTGGTAATAATGGCAGTAATTAACTGGT
>CAYRAD010000385.1:1163-2797 GCA_964422135.1 uncultured Vicingus sp. | reverse complement strand
AATGAAACAATAAGTGATTTAATTATTAAACCTTACAACTTACTCCTTTTTACTTGCTACTAATTTTATTCAGGCCAAATAGGTGTATCTTCATCACTCCAAAGTACTCCCCATTGTATTTCAGACAATTTATCATTCTCAAACCAAAGATTTAGACTGGAGGAGATGTAACATACTAATTTGTGGTTGTTTTTGGCATCAGATAAATCTTCTAGTTCATTATCACCTAAGCTCTCGTTTTCTAATGTTTTAAGAACATCATCCAAACCAGCACCAATTAATTGATGTCCGTTTAATTTACAATCTGGAGAACTTGTTGATACAGTTGTTAATCTCCAATTATCTTCTTCATCAAAAGACACGGAAAATTCATATTCATCGTAGTGCCAAGCCTCTGTTAAAAAATCATCTTCATCCTCTGAAGGATTGTAAGAATCAATTTCATCGGGTTCACCAAGTAAATCTCTTAACTTCTCCCTTGTGATTCCAAATTTGATATCACCTAGGCTTTTGCCAATGTTGATGTCAATAATGTTAATGCTCATAGAGTTATTTAATACCTAATTTCTTTTTGATAGCTGTAGGTATAGCATCTTTATGAATCATGATGTTCATGGTTTTGTATTTCACGTAAGGATATGAAGCATAAAAGTAGCCATCACACTCGTTGTGATCTAACCCCCAAGAGTTTTTAACGATAAAATACTTGGTTCCTTTTTGATCTTTCACAATACCTGTTACATGCATTCCGTGGTCATCAGTGGTCGTTTGATTATCAAATCCTTCTTGCCTTAATTCTTGTGTGATTTCTAATTCTTTTACGGGTTCATCAAAACAATCAGCAATCTTATCTGCTCCTGCATCACTGAAATTTTCATTGTCTTTCCCTTTTGTTTTTATGGTAGATTCATCTTCAGGAACTATTGCTAAACCATTTTTAAATGAGAATCCTTTTTCGGACACATCAGCACCCCAAGCAAAAGTATATCCTTTTTTTAAAGCTTCTTCCATCACAGTCATCAGTTCATCTAAAGGTAAATTGTAAGATTGCCTCATTAACCAGTTATCAGGTACTTCTAATACAAATTTTGAGTAAAAAGGATGATGAGTATAAGAAGTTAATGATACGTAATTGCTCATATCTAATCCTAAATATTTTGCATACGATTTAGGATTATATTCTTTTCCATCTACTTTAAATTTAAAATCTTCAACATTATCAGGTATTTCACCAAGATAAGCATCAACAACTCCCATATATGCTTTTTTCCAACTTGGAGTTAATTTTCCTCCTTGAGGTTTTTTGGCCAAAACTTTTACCATTGCACTTAACATACCTTCCATCTCTCTGTGATAATGTTTGTCTTCACCATATTCTAAACCTTCATAAACACTCATTGGTACAATGCCATAATTTTCCATCACCCATGGAATGTCGTGGAAAGCTCCACCAGCACCAAAGTTAAAATTTCCATACATTCTTAAGTAGTTTTCTGCCTTTCCTAAATATGCATTTCGTACTACATACATTGGTGATAAATTAACTTTACCTTTACCCATTCTAATTAATTCAGATTCGAAATATGATAAAGAAGAAAAGCTCCAGCAAGTACCAGTTCTGTTTTGGTTTTTAA
>CAYRAD010000385.1:0-1063 GCA_964422135.1 uncultured Vicingus sp. | reverse complement strand
TCCATCTCAGTCACTTTATATTTTTCCATTACTTTGTGTAGTTCGTAAAATAATATTGCTGTTACTCCTTTTGCTTGGTACTTTGGTAAAATTCCCGTTAACATCAAGTCAATAACTTTTGGATGTTTTAGGGATTTCTTTAGATGATACCATCCAAAAGGGAATAGACTTCCATTAGCTTTTTGTAAGCCTTCAGAAAGTGATGGAACCCCAATGATAAAAGCAATTAAATTTTCTTCACTGTCAAATACCAATTTAACAAATTCGGGATTAAGCAACATCAAATAACGTTTCACATAATAATCAATCATTTCTTTATCTAGTGGAACAACACTGTGTAACTCCTTAAATGCCTCATTTAATATTTCAAACAATTGAACAGCATAGGTTTGAAGTTCCGAACTATTAGTGAAACTTTTTACAATTAAACCACTTCTTTTCTTTACGATTTCGGCTCCTCTTTTAGCTTTTTCTGGCATTCCTTCTAAAAACAATCGGAACTCTATCCAATCAATTTCTTTTTCATACCCTAATTTTACTAAATGATCTTTATAGTAAGGAAGATGATATTCTGATGCTGCAGATGGCAAATGGTCGAATCCTTCGACTAACATTCCCTGATGATCGAGATTAGTAAAACCAAGAGGACCTTGAACTTCATTCATTCCTTGCGCTCTTAACCAGTTTTCGGCTGTATTAAATAGTTCCGTTGAAACTTCAAAATCATCGATAAACTCACCTCTAGTAAATCGACCAATTTTTACATTGTTTTTTTCGTTGTATTTATCATTTATAATAGCACCAATTCTACCAACACATTTACCATCATTGTATGCTACCCAAAATTTAGCTTTACAAAACCTATAAGCTGGATTAAATTCAGGTTGCAGGGCTTTAATTTCATCTTTTTTAATAGGGGGAACCCAAAAACTATTTCCTTTATAAATGTCGAATTGTACTTTTACAAAAGCTTTATAATCTTTTGCTTCTTTTACTTCTATAATTTCAATTGACATAAGGCAAAATTATTATTATGATAAATTTTACTTATTTAACCAGTTGT
>CAYRAD010000384.1:0-2808 GCA_964422135.1 uncultured Vicingus sp. | reverse complement strand
CTGGAGGCTGTCACTCACATTGTAACAGTGATAGATTTCATTCCATCAGTAATAAATTTGGTTGGTTGTGGCCTGCTTCCTCTTACATAAACATCTTTCCCGTTTGGAGCAAGAGTAAGATCAGTAGTCATAGTAGTAATAGCCAATATCGGATTATCATTATCCGCACTTTTTTCAAATTCTTTCATAGGAATATGTTGAGTCCCAGGCTCATCAATCTCAATTAATGGAACATCATGCATTTTTGCTACAACAGTTATCCCATCTAAAGCTGTTATTGCTTCTTCCATTTCAATATTTACAAAAGTAATTTTATCAGTAGTAATTGGAACGTCAAATATTTTAATTTTTTTATACCCTACTGCAGATACATATATAGCGTGTTTACCATTACTGATATTACTTATAGTGTATTTTCCATCAACATCCGATGCTCCACCAAACATATTACCTCCAATTTCAACGTATGCTGTAACCCCTGGTATTGTTTGCTGAGTTTTTTTATCTTTTATAATTCCTTTTATTGTTCCTGTTTGTGCGAACACTCCATTAGCAATAAAAAAGAAAACAATAATTACGTTAGTTAGTTTTTTCATAATTTCTAGGTTTTAAATTAAACAAATTATTATCAATTCAGTATTTCTTTTTAAGAATTCTCGACAGTTAGATGTATTTGTTTAGTAAATTCCATAAAATTTTAACCGCTATTTTATTTATCCTAATAATCAACCGTTTATCATAAAATTAAAAATGTGTTATTTTTTTTATTACTTTAGTTGACTTAACTAAAAAACAACAATTCAATGAACACTTTAAATAAGACAATTCTTGGAGTTATGGCTATTACTTTCACTTTAGCTTGTGGAAATAATGAAGAAAAAATTCAAGAACCAGTAAAAGACTTGATTCCTGCTTTTGATGTCAGTCAAATAGATTCAACAGTTTTACCATGTGAAGATTTTGAAAAATTTGCAGTGGGAAATTGGTTAAAAAACAATCCTGTTCCTGAATCAGAAAGTAGATGGGGTAGTTTTAACATTGTTCATGATGCTAACGAAATTAAGCTAAGAGCAATTGTTGATGATGCTGCAAATTCAAAAGGAGAAAAGGGAAGTGCTTTACAACAAGTTGGAGATTTTTATACTTCTGCTTTAGATTCTACCACAGTTAATGAGTTAGGCATTAAACCTATTCAACCTATGCTTGATAAAATTGATGGCATAACAAATACCCAAGAATTAGTTGAAATGATGGTTGAAACCAAAAAATATGGTTCCGGTTCTATTTTTAGTTATTACGTTGAAATTGATGCTAAGAATAGCGCACAATACATTACTTATTTATCTCAAGGAGGTTTAGGCTTGCCAGATAAATCTTATTATACTCCAACTGACGAAAGAGGAGAAAATATTCTAGCTGAGTATAAAAAACACATTTCAGCTCTTTTTGTATTGGCAGGAGAAACTCAAGAAGTAGCTGATAAAAATGCTACTGACATTATTGCTTTAGAATCAGATTTAGCAACAAATTCTATGGATAGAGTTGAAAGAAGAGATCCAGAAAAAACATACAATAAAATGACAAAAAATGAACTGCAAAAACTTTGTACAAGTATTAATTGGGATTCATTTTTTACAGCAGCCGAACTTAATGGAGTTGAAGATTTAGTAATAGAACAACCTAATTTTATTAAATTATTAGACAATGCTTTTAAGAAATTCCCAATAGAAAATTGGAAAGTTTATATGAAATGGCATTTAATGAATGACATGGCTAGTAACTTAAGTATTGATTTTGAAAAACAAGTTTTTTCATTCTATTCCACAACGATAAGAGGTGTTGCTGAAATGAAACCAAGATGGAAAAGAGCTTTGGCAAAATCTAACAGAACGGTTGGTGAGCAAATTGGAAAATTATTTGTTGAGAAACATTTCCCAGAAGAATCAAAGCAAAAAGTGTTAGATTTAATTGGAAATATTTCTGCTACTTTTAAGGAAAGAGTTAACAACTTAAAGTGGATGAGTGATTCTACAAAAACAAAAGCTCTTGATAAACTAGCGAAATTTACTTATAAAATTGGATATCCAGACAAATGGAAGGATTATAGCTCAGTTGATATCAATTCTAAAACATTGGCTCAAAATGTAATGAACATGAATTACTTTAAATACAAAGAAAATGTGAATAGATTGGGCAAACCAATTGATAAATCTGAGTGGGGAATGACACCACAGACCATAAATGCATACTACAATCCTACTATGAATGAAATAGTATTTCCTGCTGCAATCTTACAGCCTCCATTTTTTAGTCCAGATGCTGATGATGCTATCAACTATGGTGGTATTGGTGGTGTAATTGGACATGAATTTTCTCATGGTTTTGATGATCAAGGAAGTAAATTTGATGGAGATGGTAATCTTAAAAATTGGTGGAGTGATGAAGATTTAGCCAACTTTACTGCTAAAACTAGTAAATTAGCAAATCAGTTTGATGGATATGAAGTAGCTGAAGGAAACCATGTAAATGGTAAGCTAACTCTTGGAGAGAACATTGCTGACATTGCCGGTATTACGCTTTCCTATTATGCATTAGAAAAAGCAATGAAAGGTAAAAAAGATGAAATGATTGATGGTTACACTTACCAACAACGATTCTTTTTAGGCTGGGCCCAAGTTTGGCATACCAATGCTAAAGATGAGTTTTTAATAAGCCAGGTTAAAACAGATCCTCATTCTCCTACTCGATTCAGGACAATTGGTCCTTTAACTAACATGACTGAATTCCGTGAAGCTTTTGGTTGTAGTG
>CAYRAD010000383.1:0-2827 GCA_964422135.1 uncultured Vicingus sp. | reverse complement strand
CATGGCAAATGAAAACAACAGTATCCTCTCGGGTAAATCAATCAAGTGATGATGCAGAGGAAAATACTACTAATGGGGTGATTGATTTAACCAGTACCGATTTAGAATTGGTATACGATGGTGTTAATCAGTATATAGGAATGCGGTTTCAGAATATTAACGTTCCACAAGGTGCTACTATTACAAATGCTTATATAGAATATGAATGTGATGAAGCATATTCAGGTTTGACAAATGTAATTTTTAATGGAGAAAATGTAGATAACGCTTCAATATTTACTTCAACTAATTATGATATTTCTTCAAGAACCTTAACAAGTTCTTTCACTAATTGGAACAATATTCCTACTTGGGTTGTAGATAAAAAATACCAAACACCAGATATTTCCAGTATTATTCAGGAAATTGTTAATCGACCTGGATGGACTCCAAGTAATGCGTTATCAATCATAGCTCAAGGGATGGGTAGAAGAACTGCTGAATCATTTGATGGTGTAGCCAATGAAGCACCTTTATTGGTGATAGAGTACATGCCTGCAACTCCTCCAATTAACATTCCTCCTGGAGATTCTGCTGGAGTTTTTGTAACATTTGCTCCTGTGTCCGCTGGTAATTATAATGATTTTTTATTTATACAAACCAATGCAGGAGATAGTAATATTTGTTTGAATGGTTATGTGTCTCAATCACCAACAATTTTTTATAATCCAACATCAATTAATATGGCAACCAGTAATTGTTGCGATACTTTGATGGATAGTATAACAGTTTATAATACCGGATTTACTGATCTATATTACTCTACTAATATTCTTACTACCCAAGGGTTATCTTTTTATGATGGTTTTGAAAGTGGTAATCTTAGTACTTGGGTTGATGAAGGTGGAGCCTATACGAAGCAAGTTACAACTTCTTATCCTGCCATAGGGTTAAATTCTGTTGAGATGTCAAGTGGTAATTATATTCACTTGAATGGAATCAGTCACACTTTTCCTACAGGAACTCCAGATTATGTCAGTTATTATACCAAGACAACAAACTCTTCTACAAGCAGTGCTTTTATTGTAATTGGTGATAATCCTACAGCCCAAAATACTTCTATGCTTTATTCTTTTATGGCTTCAAATGGTCGATTTTATTTTGGTGGTTATGGCTATTTAGGAGCTCATACTTCAAATCAATGGTATCATATAGAGTTAAAAAATATCAATTTTACTACTCACAGGTACGACATATACATAGATGGTACTCTGATGGTAACTAATGCATCATTCTCTAATCCAGGTATTAATCAAATCAATGAGATTCACTTGTATGGATACACACCAAATACGTATTCTTATTTCGATGAGATTGTTATCGGACAACAGAACTGGGTATCTTCATCTGTGCTCACTGACACTATTGCCCCTGGCGATTCATCACAATTTAATGTTACAGTTTATAGTTGCGGACTAACAACCGATATTTATAATGCTGATATAGTATTAACCTCAAACGATCCATTATCTCCTTCAGATACAATTCCTTTAACATTGACCTTGACCGGAAGTCCTGAAATTAGTATTTCCACACCATGTTTGGATATGGATACAGCCATGATTTTTACTTCTAATGTCGATTCTTTTTATGTCTATAATTTAGGTTGTGATACACTTGATGTCACTAATATTTCTAATTCGCTACCTGAATTTACGATTGATACTGCTAATTTTCTACTTCCACCTGGAGATTCTTTATTGCTTACTGTAACATTTTCTCCTACAGTAGTTGGATCCTATAGCGATACGCTTGTCATACAAAACAATGATACTACTTCTTATGTTTGCCTGATTGGAGAAGCTGTTCCTGCACCCACAATAATTGTTAATCCAACTTCATTAACTGCTGCTTCATTAAATTGTTGTGATACGGTATTTACACAATTTAAAATTTTTAATGGAAGCCCTTTAGCTGATTTAGATTGGAATATTTTTGCATCAGGTGGAATTGTGGATGATTTTAATGCCGGAATAGATATGAGTATGTGGTCATTAATTGAGAATGGTATAGATAATATTGATTGTGGGTCCATATCAGGAAATGCTCTGCATTTTGCCAGTAATAGTGTAAACAGAGCTGCAACAACAATAGGATTTAACACTTTGGGAGGTGGAACAATTGATTTTTGTGCATTTTTAGGAAATTCGAGTTCTGGAGGTGCTCCCTGTGAAAATGTGGATGCATCCGAAGATGTTTATTTACAATATTCTACTGATGGGGGAACTATATGGAATCCTATTCAAACACTAGATGATGCTGCCTGGGATGCATCCAATACCTGGCAATGTTTTTCAACTCCAATACCTGCCGGAGCAATTGGTATGAATACGATGTTCCGTTGGATTCAACCTACATTTTCTGCATGTGCTGGGTGTGATAATTGGGCAATAGATAATGTAAATATTTCCGGAAGTGTTAATGGAAATATATTCATAGTACCTGATTCAGCAACCACAGGACCTTCAGATTCGACAATTGTAGATGTTGGGTTCATAAGTTGTGGTTTAAATGTTGGTGTTTATCAGGATTCACTACTTATAGCATCCAATGATCCATTTAAACCTACAATTTATATTCCATATACTTATACTGTCAATGGTTCTCCCGAATTGACCGTATCAGACACTTGTTTGTTTTTTGATACCCTTATGGAATACACTTCTAGTAGTGATACACTATGGTTAACAAATACAGGCTGTGACACGTTAACGATTAATTCGGTTTCAAATACACTTCCTGAATATACATGGCAAATGAAAACAACAGTATCCTCTCGGGTAAATCA
>CAYRAD010000382.1:0-2839 GCA_964422135.1 uncultured Vicingus sp. | reverse complement strand
GTGGCATTTGCTGATGAATTGTTGGTAAAATTAACTCCTAAAGGAGAACAGCCAGTAAAGGTATTTGGTGTGAAAGCAGCAACAGGTGCAGTTTCAACAGTAACCGTAAAAGTATCTGAAGCCATGCAATAAGCAGTACTTACCGATAGTATTACATTCAACGAACCTGATGACGTATAAACGTGTGTCGGATTTTGCTGGGTACTCGAATTTCCATCACCAAAATCCCAGTTCCAGCTAATAATAGGATCTCCAACCGAACTTGTAGAAAGGTCGGTAAACGAAGCTATTTCATCTTCGCAAACACTTGTTGGTATAAAATCCGGAACAGGAGATTGAAATACATCAATTACCTGAGATGTTGTATTTGAACAACCGTTATTTCCCGAAACGACTAATTGAACATTGTAATTTCCCGGTGAACCATAAAATTGTGGAGGCGGATTTTGCACATTACTAAAATTACCGTTGTCAAAATCCCACGACCAGTTAATTACATCTACAGATGAAAAATCGGTATAAGTAACCGTTAAACTATCACAACCATTGTTATTATCAAAATTAAAATTAGCAGTCGGACTTGGCAGCACATGTAAAGGAATAGATGCTGTATCGGTACAACTTGCTGTTCCTCCTCCTATAAATACTGCCAATTGTATCACATAATCTCCCGAAAAATTATAGGTATGATTAACATTTCCTCCTCCTGAGGAAATCCAACCTGTACCATCTCCAAAATTCCATGAATAAGAATTGGCACCACCACCCGAAAGGTTATTAAAAGTAACTTGTTCACCTTCACATATTGTATCTTTACTTATGGTTATAGCAGCACTTGGTGGAGCTACAATCTGAATAGTAATGTAAGCTGTATCTAATCCACAATGACTGCTATCCACCAGCATTACATCGTAACTGCCTATTCCCGGATATGCCATGGAAATTGGTGGATTATTTGGCGGCCCCCAAGGTTGCCAGCCAATTATGGAATCATAACCATTTCCCCAGTAATCTCCAAAGTTCCACCATTCGTAACGTTGTTGGGTATTTCCGTTGGCATAACAATTTCTTGTGGTAATGTTCGTAAAATCGACTGTAGTATCAGGGTAACATAACAATATATCCGAAGCATTAATCTGTGCATTGTCTATATCCCAAACCTGTATTGGTGAGAAAGTGTTGATAGAAGGATTTCCCTGATTACAGTAATTTTCTGCGGTAAGTGTAACCCCAACATTACAATTAACCGTTCCGGGAAGGTAAATATGTGAAACGGTTTGTCCAGCATTTGTTTCATCAAAAATTAATAAGGGAGAACCATCACCAAAATCCCAGGTAAAAACTGTTGTTTGTGATACATTTTGCGTGTTGTTATTAAAATTAAAGGAAGCCGGGGCACAACCGTTTACCGGATCACCAATCGGAATGACTATTGAAGCCGTGGGTACTTGTTCCATTACTACAACTCCCGTAATAACACAACCATTAGAATTATCTGTTAATGTAACCACAAAAGTATCAGTTGTCGCTGTATAATTATGGCTGACAAAGGCAGGCGGGATAATGGAAGGACCATTATCATTCGGAGAACCATCTCCCCAGTCTATGGTATAATTACCAACATTAATATCAGGTTGCAAAAACAAATTGAAATTAGCTCCCGTACAACTTATCCAGTAAGGGTAATTGGAATAATTACCTCCCCCATCCAATAACTGCGGACACTGGGCTACAACATATTCCCTCCCAATAAAAAGAAAAAAGATAAATAAAAGATAATTTCTGAACTTCATTAGCATAGTAACATTACGTAAAAATGCGTAAAAAGGTGCAGAAATAATATGATTTTGGTCAAATTGTATCTTATATTAATCTTAAAACTTAGTTCTTACTTTTCTATACTTATAATTTGACTTACCTACCGTAACAGGCTTGTTTTTCGGATATTTCACATTAAATGTGAGGTTAATGGTTTTACTTTGATTGGGTTCTATGTTATATAACCAAACCAACTCTCCTGTCAAATCATTCTTTTTAGCATTGGATATTTCCTCAGCACTCACTTCAATTTCACTATCCTGTGAAACCGGAAGTTGATCCAGCACTTCAATATCAATAGGTACTTTACGATTGTTTTTAACCACCATCTGATAAGCATGGGTTTCTTTTCTGTTGGAACCAATGTATTTTACCGAACTGTAATCTTTTAGTTTAGTTCGGGTAACCAACACTTTTTTATCTCTTCCTAGAGAAATATCCAGCGTATCACTCACGTTACGTGTGGCAATAAAAGATTGTCCAACAAATGTTCCTCCAAAATATATATTGGCACTTCCTTCTATTAGATTTAAGTCTTGCCAATTGGTTATTCTGGCTAATAAATAAGCATCTTTTTCTAGTTTAGGTATGGCATAATGCTTATAAATGGTTGGCAAGTCGTATTCCACCACATCCACAATGTATGGTTTATTATCTGATGGAATGGTGTATGTTTTTTCAATATCGAATTCGGCACTTAATTCGGAAACGGAAATGCTTTCAAAATCCGAAGAAGGAATATCTGCAGGAGCACTATTTTGTCCGTTGAAATAGGCGTTTTGTGTTAACCCTTCTAGATCAATATTATCTTCAAAATCAAAACTTTGTTGTTGGGCTTTTGCTTCTTTTTGTTGATACATATTTGACATCCTCTTCCCTTTATTTTTATCATAACTATAGGTTTGTTTATAATTCAAATACCAGGGTGACATTTTAGGCTGTGTAGCACTAATGGTAGGATCAGCCGTTGATAATTTAAAATTGATGGCTTTCCAATCAATATCGGTATTGTTATAAACAA
>CAYRAD010000381.1:0-2844 GCA_964422135.1 uncultured Vicingus sp. | reverse complement strand
TAACTTAGGTTATTTAATTCTGCTAAACCTTCCATTATAAGTCAAACCCAAATGATAACATTATGGTTTCATTGTGGAAACTATCTGTATTGTAATAATATGCTAATGATATATCTACAATGTTTGTATTTATACCACCACCTAATGTTATGTAATCAACATCAAATTCTGATTCTGTATAGTATCCTAATTTAAAATTTGCTATACCTAAATCATACACTCCACCAAGTCCGATTGAATTATATTCTTCAAATACTTTAATATCTGATGCTAATGTGAAGTCTCCAAAACTATGTCCAACCCCAACACCTACTGACATAGGTAAATTAAGTGATTGGTCTAAGAAGTCTGTTTCACCACCCACATCTTTTAATACGATACCTAATGATGTATTACCGAACTCTTTGTAAACACCTAAATCAAAACCATAATTCATTTTGATATCAATATCATCTATAAAATTATGATTATAAATGTTTACTCTTGCACCAAATAGCCAATCTTTGATTCCAAATCCATAACCACCACTTATTCTATATGAAGAAGAATCAAAATCTCCTAAAACAAGTCCGTTTATATCCGCTTCTATTTGGTTTCCATAATCAAAGTAAAATAATTCACTTGACCAACCTAATGATGATGTGTAAAGAATATTTTGATATCCCATATCATCAGTAAGATTAGGTAACCAATCAACATATGATATTTCTTGGTATCTTTTATTTAATCCTGCAAATGCTGGATTGTGAAATATATTTTTTACATCAGCGTGTGCTATACCAACATTACCCATAGCTGAACTATTTACACTTGGATTAAGTGTAAAGATATCATTTGCTTGTGCGAATAATGTTCCTGTTAAAATTAATAAACTTAATAGTTTTTTCATAATTACTCCTTATTTAATTATTGTAAATTTCTTAGACTTTATTCTGTTTTCAGTTTCCAACACAAATATGTAAATACCTGAATCAAGTTCTTCATATGCATTGTAATCACCTGTTGCATTTGGTAAGTCTGAGAAAGTAAATGTTTGTAGTCCTTGTCCAACTTGTTGATTTAACAATTCACTAATTTTTTGTCCATTAGGATTGTAAATACTAATTACTACATCTCCTGCTTCAACCATATAGAATTGGAAGTTAATTGAGTTGTGTAGTGGATTACTTGAATCATATGGGTTTGGATAAATATATGTCATTTCATCTTCACCTGGTTGTCCACCACCAAATGCCCAATATTCATTCCATATTCTAATATTACCACTTGACCTCTTCATAATTAAGTCATCACCATTTGGATTACCTGCATTTGCTTTCCCTACAAATTGTAAATCTGCATATATGAATTCTTCAGCACTATCCAATTGTAAAGATTCAAAAAGTAATTCCAGTCCAATCATTTCTTCTGTGATATAATAATCTTGTGGTGCATTGTTTGGTGAGTTATCTAACGCTCCAAATGAAATTGTTTTGTATCCATAATCGTCAATTTCACTTTCATTTAAATAAGTCATCCAAGGACCTGGCAATAGTCCTGTTTGAGCGTCTATAAATCTAAGATGATTAGTATCAAATCTAACTTCAAATTCAAACCCTGCTATCTTTGTGAGTTCACCTGTTACTAAATCAGTATATGGTTCGATTGTCAATGGAACCGAAACTTGACTACCCATTCTAGCTTTAACACTTCCGTCATCTGGTAAAGATAATCTAACATCATATGGTCTGTTCATTGTTCTACTACTTCCATCATATTGACCATTATCACCGTGACCAGTGGTTGAATTTGTCTCTGTCCAAGCACTTGGTGCGTCATCACAAGATGCGTTTACACAATTTTGATTCCAAGAACTATCTCCTGAATTTCCGTTTTGTACGGTGTGTGTATCCCAACGATAGTATGTTGATACTTGAGTATGTTGTGTATCGTAAACTGCTGTATTTACATCTGCATTACTATCATCATCACCTTCACCTGAAACTTCAGTATTTCCGTCTTCATTTAATGTTGAATCATCTTGGTCATCTGACTCTGAAAAATTACCACTTTTAACTTTTGTTCCTGTCAAATTGATATCTCCGGTAAAGTAGTATGCTATTTCGTTATTTGTATAATCTGGATTTATATCTCCGTCTGTTGTTACATCAGGGTCATCAAAGGTAGAAGTTCCTGCTCCGATACTAACATTTAAAGTATCTTGTCCTGTTTGAACTTCATCCATTAAAGGATTGAACCAAGCGACACCACCGCCATCTTGTGTTAATGTTTCTGTTTCTTGGTCTAAATTATCATCCCAAAATACACTAAACTCTCTTCTTTGTTTCGTATCACCACCTCTAAGTGCTTGGTAATAGTTAAGAGTTTCTGCATTTCCGTTTGCTTTTAAATTGTCTATACTTGACCATTGTTGATATGTGTTTCCATTAACGTGTTCATATGATGTATCAAACACTCCACTTACATATGCCCATAAGAAATATGAGTCATTTAATTGGAACACATCATCTCCGTCCACATCACCAATCAAGTAAGCACTTGGTGAATCTACATTAATATCATCATCATTTTCGTGTTTATTTGATTGAAAATTAAATGATGCGATTGCGTCATTAATGTTTGTTACGGCATATCTATCGAGTTCTTTTTGTTTATAATCATTAGTTCCATCATCAATATATCCACCAATAACATCTGCTGCGTCTGGTGGCCAGAACGATACACGATAAGTATTGTTTCTTGGTAATTGAATATTGTAATATCCATTTTTATCTGTATAGGTGTAATCCCAATAAGATACTCCTAAGAATCCATTACCCGGTAGTGCTTGATTTGCCCACACTG
>CAYRAD010000380.1:0-2850 GCA_964422135.1 uncultured Vicingus sp. | reverse complement strand
AGAAAACGTGTATTTATTTTTAAAAGTCCTGTCATCGGCAGGACTTTTTATTTTGACTCTTTCCAAAAAATAGCTAAAATAGATTTTAAATTCTTATAAATAGATAAAATAAATACTTTTGCTTTGTGCTTACTGAAATAAATATAAGAGACATCTTTTCCCTACAATGGCCTGTTATTGATGTGAGGTCGCCCGGTGAATTTGAGCATGGAAATATTCCCGGAGCAGTTAATATTCCGTTGTTCACAAACGATGAGAGGGCTCACATCGGAACTGTTTATAAAAAACAATCAAAAGAAGAAGCTATTGAATTGGGTTATCAATATGTAACACCAAAACTGGACGATTTTATCACAGAATCTTTAAAAGTAGCACCCAAAAAAAGAGCTATTATTCACTGCTGGAGAGGAGGCATGCGCAGTCGTTCATTTGCACAACATTTAATGAGTAAGGGTTTTAAGGATATAAAAGTCGTTACCGGTGGATATAAAGCCTACCGAAACATGGTATTAACTGACCTTTCAACACCAATTCATATTAATGTTTTGGGCGGATATACTGGGAGTGGAAAGACTTACATTTTACAGGAACTTCAAAAAAGAGGACATCAGGTGCTGGATCTTGAAGGATTGGCTAAACATAAAGGCTCTGCTTTTGGTGGAATCGGGCAGGGCGATCAACCTACTGTCGAACAATTTGGAAATAATCTTCATCAAGCGTGGCACAAATTAGATTTAAATAAACCTATTTGGGTGGAAGATGAAAGTTATAGCATAGGTAGCGTAAATATACCTATTCAGTTTTTTAACCAGATGCGCAATGCCAAACTTTATTTTATAGATGTTCCAACAGATGAAAGAGTAAAACATTTAGTATCTGAATATGCAGGGTGTAACAATCAAGATTTGGCCGATGCCATCCTCAGAATTGCTAAACGATTGGGTGGATTAAATGTCAATAATGCCATTGAACAACTGAAAAATGGAAACTACAGTGAAGTGGCAAAAATCACACTTCATTATTATGATAAATATTATTTAAAAGGGATGCAAAAAAGGAATAGCAGTAATATTATTCGAATTTCGCTTCCAACCATCAATCATTATGAAAATGCATTAAAAATAGAAAAATACGGATATGAACAAAGTAAAACTAACACAATATAGCCATGGTGCAGGGTGTGGATGCAAGATTTCACCAAAAGTACTGGCAAGTATCTTAAAAACCAATCTTAGTCCTTTTACTGATTCTCAGTTAATTGTGGGAAATGAAAGCTGTGATGATGCCGCAGTTTACGATTTGGGAGATGGCACTGCCGTAATTAGTACCACCGATTTTTTTATGCCCATTGTGGACGACCCTTTTACTTTTGGGAAAATTGCCGCTACAAATGCCATTAGTGATGTTTATGCCATGGGAGGCCAACCGATGTTAGCCATTGCAATTTTAGGTTGGCCAATCAATAAATTAGCACCTGAAATTGCACAACAAGTACTTGAGGGAGGGCGTCAAACCTGTGCTGAAGCAGGAATAGTGTTAGCGGGTGGACACAGCATTGATAGCCCTGAGCCGATTTTCGGACTTGCGGTAACAGGAAGAGTTGAATTGAAAAATTTAAAATGTAACGATACAGCAACGAAAGGGTGTAAACTTTACCTTACTAAACCTTTAGGTGTTGGAATTTTTACAACTGCCCAAAAACAAGGAAAATTACTGCCCGAACATGAACATTTTGCCCCTGATTCAATGACCAGCTTAAACAAAATAGGACAAGAATTGGCTAAAATTAAAGGAGTTACGGCCATGACAGATGTGACAGGTTTTGGCTTATTGGGTCACCTAACAGAAATGTGTGAAGGAAGTAAACTCTCTGCCACGATTGAGTTTGATAAGGTTCCGGTATTTAAAGAGCTAGATCAATACATTAAACAAAATTGTATTCCCGGAGGAACAAAACGAAATTGGGAAAGTTATGGCCATCATATTCAATTAAAAGAAGAAAGTAATATCTCGATTCTTTGCGACCCTCAAACAAGTGGAGGTCTATTAATAGCTGTTGAGAATAGCAGTATTAAAGAGGTAGAAAATTTATTTAAACTCAATAATATTGATGCAACTTCATTTGGTTCTTTGCATTTAAGAAAAGATAAATTAATTGATGTGGTTTGATAAAAGGAACTTTATTTTACGCCTCAACCTCTGTTAGTAAAATGTTATAATTTGTTAACAGGAAGCTAAATAGTATAATTTATGTTTATTTTTAACCAATGCGACAACAAGCATTGAATATCCTATCTAAACTAAAAAAATGGTTTCGTTTTTACGGAAGTTTTGTTCTGTTTAAGAGAAATGGGTTCATATTGGTGGCGGTGGTGCTTGCTGCTGTTTATTACATCAAAACCTATTATTTTACAGATGAGTCCAACATCAAACCTTACCTCGAACTGTTTGGCTGGATTTGTTTATCTTTTGCAACACTGGTTATAGGTGGAGGTTTAATTTACACCTTGTTTTGTTGGGTATATCTTCTCATCAAAATTAAAAAACTTAATCCCGAAATTAAAATTGGAGATGAAGGGGATATCCGGGGCGAAGCTGGAAAAGTGCCAATTTGCATTTCCCTTTCGGATGCCTTAATGCCACTTTTCGGTTATCTGAAAGTAAGAATTATTTACCAGGATAAAGGAATTTCCAAACCCATCATCATTAACCGGTTTGCTAAAGGATGGCGAAATCTAAGGTACAAAGAAGGGAAAAACATGCTGTGGCTGCCCGACAGTAAAATGTATCAAGTTAAAGGGTTTATCATTAGCTGTGAAGATTATCTGCAACTTTTCTCTTTTTCAATAC
>CAYRAD010000379.1:0-2862 GCA_964422135.1 uncultured Vicingus sp. | reverse complement strand
CCACTTGCAACATTAAATGTCGTTACACCGTCGCTATCTGTAATGACAGCATCAGCGCAACTTTCTCCACCGCTGCCACTTACCCCCAAATATGGAATTTGGCATTCATCAAATGCGTTAGGCTGAATTAAACTTATAGAAATCTTCCACCCTGTTAAAATGTCGTCGAACTTTTCAGTAAATGGTTCTGCGCTACCACTTTTTGATAGCGTTACATATTTCCAATCGCCAGTAGTGAGCTTGTCAAAGTAAGCTAAAACATCTAATAAGATTAAAAGAGTGTCATTTTTTACTTCATTCTCTATTCCTTCATCGGCTTTGTCCATTACCAACACGTCAAAGTTGGTAATTATTTCATTGTCGTTAATGCTTACTGGAGTGTCAACGACAAACATTAGGGGGTATTTGAAATTAGTTAGCTTGTTGTGTTGTACAGCCTCCCAAAGGTCTCCATTTGCGAACTCATTTATTTGCTTGTGGCTTGTCGCGAAGTCGCTTATTTGCTTTATTATTTGGTTGTACGTTATTTTCATTTAAAAACTTTATGAGCTTTTTATCTATTATTTCAAATTTTTTTACACGGGTTTTAGCCATTACATTTTTTCTTTTTACTAAAACCAGCTATTGAATTTCCTAAATATAAACCACCTGTGTATGAGTTCTCTCTAGGATAGATAGCATCTAAACCGCTATTACTTAAATAAAGCGGAAATAGATTTGAATTTTCTTTAAGATAAAGAATAATGTCTTCAGCGAACATTTCCGCTTTATCCTTCCATCTATTTAATAAATGGTTTAAGTCTTCAAATGAAGCTGGGCTACTATTATCACTGCCTTGTCTTACAACTCCTTTATTTCTGTATTTATACGCAAGTATAGGTGTCATTTCAAATACCAAATATTTCAACAAACAAGGAGCGATGTAATTATCTACAAGTATTAAATCATTTCCAGCTAATGTGCCTAGTGATGCCTTGCTTAAAATGTCGTCGAATAAATCAGTGCCTAACAATGGTTTAATGTATTCCCTTTGAGCCGTCCAAAGGGAATCTATTATTAGCCTTTCGTCAACGTTATCGTCAAGGATGCTGTTATCTTTAACATAACTCATGTCTATTAATAATGTCCTTGCCATTTTTTGTTATTTTAACCGTTATTTACTTTGTTTTTGAATAAATAAGCTATCTCTATTGTAGCAGTTGTTACGCTATCTACTGCGTCATCCTCGTAATACAACTCTAGTTTACCCCCTTTTTGTAAATAAATAGGCTTGAAATCAAATATTTCTTCTTGAATCTCTTTTAATTCGCTTTCGCCAAGAGAAAGAACCTCTACTGAATCATTTACACTTTCCGTTAAAATAGAAAATGAAGCATCAACTCCAGGAGTTGTATTAAAAACGAGCTTAGTTTCAAGTAAATAAACATCGTCGGTTGAAAAAATCATAAACATACAATTGTTATTTACCCCTATTTTTGTTATGGGAGTAGTTGTCAATGTCGATGTATATGAAAAACCGTTATTATATTTATTCGCACTTGTTGGACTTTGCCCATATACATCTACTATTGTGTCAACATAATCAATTGTAATGGCATAATAGTTACCTACGGTTAAAGTGTTATTTAAAGGGTCTTCTATTGCTGCACCAGCGACAAAATCACTTAAAAAGTACTTTCTTTTACCACCTTTTAACGCAAGGCTGTAAGTTGCATAAGTAATGCCTTGTATATCAGAATCTCCGATGGTTGTGTATTGCACTCCATTAGATAAAGAAGTTACACCACTTACAGGGATAGTAGCTCCCATGTCGTGAAGTGTTATATTTGCAAACCCAGTAGGTAAAGAAAATGAAAGGTTATCTAAATAAGCTAACTTATTTTTTGTGAATTTATTAACCACTATTGAAATGCTTGTGATAGCTGCAAGGTTAACACCTACAAAAGAAATAGCTGGGATGCTGAAATTTTGCCAAATTTTTCGAACCGTTGGATTAATTGGGACTTGTGAAAAATTAACTCCATCGCTTATTTCAATAGCAAATAAGTTTGTTAAGTCGCCATTATAAAAATCAAAATTAATGTTACCATTTAAAAAAGATGTAGGAGCTATCGTATTCGTCCATTTATCTCCGAATATTAAAGGTGTTAAAGCCATTGATTGAACACTACCAACAGGCACTTTTGAAAGCTCTAAAAGAGCTGGTGTTGTTGCAATTCCTTCAACCCAAGTTGTTTGCAAAGCTGCTGAATTTGCATACGACTCAAAATTATCTAAATTGGTTGTCCCACCAAGAGACCCTAACGTTAACATAATAGAGTTAATGTTATCTTGCGATGCTTTGAAAATTTGCCCAACAGATGTTCCAACACCAACAGATGCCTGTATAGTGCTTGAACTTTCAACGTATTCGTTCAAAATTCTTGGGCGAATTTTTAAAGCATTGGACTGCCCTTTATTTATTCTTATTTTGGAAGAAGTTTCCGATTGTTTCGTAAAATCTAAAGGAACACCATTCTGCTTTGATGTTGCTATTCCTCCATTTTGTGTGATTTCTATATCTCGATAAAAACCATATTTGTTATCTCTAGCCATTTTTTATTTTTTTATTTTTACAGTCCTTGCGCTCCATATATGCCTGCAAAATGGAACTCTTATTTTTGTGTTAGGGTTGGTGTACCACCCACCTCTAGTTGTGAATACATTTGTATTCAAGTCATTATGTAACTTATTTATTTCTTCTATCGTGTAGCTTTTATTTAGTCTTATTAACCGCTTACAAAAATCTCTACTTTTCGTTTTCAAAATTGGGGCATCGGGTCTTTTTACATATTTGTAAACCGTTATTAGATTTTCTCCTTG
>CAYRAD010000378.1:0-2864 GCA_964422135.1 uncultured Vicingus sp. | reverse complement strand
CGCCTTTCCAAATCCAAATACCTCTCTGGCCTCCAATGCAAAAAACGACTCTGGCTGGAAATACATAAACCTAAATTAGCACCTCCTCCACCCCCGGGTCAGCAAAGGATTTTTGATCAGGGAACAAAAGTAGGGGAAATGGCAACGGAGGAATTTCCGGATGGAGTTCTGATAGAAGCAGATTATTTGAATATTCCCAAAGCTTTAAAAGAAACAGAAGAAGCATTGAATAATTCAGTAGACGTTATTTTTGAAGGGTGTTTCGTTCACGAAAATGTTTTGGTTCGACCTGACATAATCTTACGTAATGATTTAGGCAGCTGGAATATGATTGAGGTTAAATCATCAACCAGTGTTAAAGAGGAAAATATTTATGATGTGGCTGTTCAAACCTGGGTGCTTCAGGGATGCGGATTAGAAATGAAACGAGTCTTCCTGAAACATATTAATCGGGAGTGTGTTTATCCGAATCTCTCCAATCTTTTCAGAACACAAGATATCACGGAACAGGTTAAGACTGTATTGCAATCTATCCCTAAAAAACTTTCTGAATACAAATCTATGTTGAATAAATCTGAACCAAATGTCTTAATAGGAGAACACTGCAGTAATCCTTATGGATGTCAATTTGTTGATTATTGCTGGAAGAATGTACCTGAACATTCCATATTCACTATTCCACGGTTAAGATGGTCCGTAAAAGAACTGTTATTAGAAGAAAACATAGTAGATTTAGCTGACATACCCGGAGATTTTTCTCTTAACGAAATTCAGCTGAAATACCTAAAAAGTTTGGAGATAAAGAAACCTATCATTGATTGGAACAATATCGCCGGAGAATTAGACCAACTTGAATATCCCATTCATTTCCTTGATTTTGAAACAGATGGTTCGGCAGTCCCCAGGTTCGATGGTATACATCCATACGAGCAATTTCCCTTTCAATACAGTTGCCATGTCATGGATCAGAATGGAGGCCTTGAACATTATGAATACTTACACGAGTCAGATACTGACCCACGTCAACTATTAGCTGAATCATTGACAAAAGCTATTGGAGATAAAGGATCAGTAATTGCTTATAATGCGGGGTTTGAAAAAGGAATTATGAGCAAACTTATACAATGGTGTCCGGAATATGCTGAACCATTACAATCCATAATTGAAAGGTTATGGGATCAATTGAATATTTTCAGAAAATTCTACACGGATTATAGATTTAAGGGCTCTAACAGTCTGAAAAATGTTCTGACTGTGATAATACCATCTATGAGTTATAAAAACCTTGCTGTGAGTGATGGAACTGAAGCACAGGTTACATGGAATGAAATGATTCAATTGTCTGATGATGAAAAAAATAAACTGATTAATGAATTAAAAGAATATTGTGGGCAGGATACGTTGGCGATGGTGGAGATTCATTTGATGATTTTTAATAAAACGTATAAACATAAATAAGGATTATCCTATGTCACATATGAACTATTTTGAACCTTTCCAATCTAAATCAATAAAACACGAAGACCAATTAACAAGAGCATTTTTGGTAGTGCTTCGTTACTCACCTTCAGCTATTTTAATGTTTTATGATCGAGTGCAACAGAGTATCATAAAAAATGCAAAAAAGAAAAAAGTCAATATTAATACTATATCTTCTGTCGATATGTCTGACATTTATATTGAAACACAAAAGTCGAAAATAGATAACATTACTTCAAATAAAATATTATCAGTTTTGATTACTGATGAAGAATTTGAAGTAATTAATAAAATAGAACCATCATCACGAGGTGCAAGATATGATGGTATCATTACCTTTGGTAATGACATAACCTTTCTAATCGAAAATAAACCTAATTCATATGATATATGGGAAGAGCAACTACATCCAAATTTATCAGGATTATCAGAAAACTGTGAGTTGATCGAAGTTCCGGGAGTTGTAGAATGGAAAGAGATAATAAAAAATCTAAACCAAATTTTACTAATTAATTCTGTAAGCGGCGCTGAGAAATTATTGATAAATGATTTTTTAGAATACATAAATGATAACTATGGTTTTTTAAATCCATATGACAACTTTATTCTATGCAAAAATAATATTGAACTCATTCAAAAAAGGTTACGTAAAATATTAAAACAAATTGTGTCTAATGAGGATTATATATCTTATCAAGTTCTTTGGCAAAACTATATAATTAATACAGGATTGTCCGAGCTTAAGATGATTATATTTGAAATAGGAAAAGAAAAAAAAAGCATTACTTTAACAGTTAGTATGTATTATGGCGACACAATGGGTCAGGCTAAAGAGTATTATAAATCTCAAATCCCTTATTTATCAATTGAACGTTTAGTTGATAACGGCTGGAATTATAATCCAAATTTTCATATTAGCCACATCCAAAAACATTTAATCTGGTATTCAACAAAACAAATAAATGAACAAAAGTATTATGATTATTGGTGTTCAAATCTTAACAAGATTAAACAATATAATAAAAAAGATTTAGTGAATGTATTAAACAAGTTAAAAGAGGATGGAATGATAGTAGTTGGACAAAAAGAGAAAGAAGAGTTTGATAAAAAAATAATGCAAACCAATAGAAATAATATAAATGTCTGTCCGGCATTTTGTTTATCATACACATACGATTTTAAAAAAGTTACTAAACTTGACTCTGAAAATAAATTTGGAGATGAATTGAAGTTGCGAATACTTGAAGGATTAGGAATATTGAATAAAGATTTGTCTTTCTTATAAAAAACCAATTTTAAAAACTAATACTGCAAAGATTAAAAACTAAACTAATATTTCCATAACGACATGTTCTGTCTCATTCCCCCTATAAATTGGGTGTAGA
>CAYRAD010000377.1:0-2867 GCA_964422135.1 uncultured Vicingus sp. | reverse complement strand
ATAATAGGAAATTCCTTTAAAAGGATTGTAATCAATATCATAATATTCTAAAACTTGGTTGCTATTTCCGGCTCCATTAACAATAAGTAGTTGTTTCCAACTTTTCCCATCCTTACTTTTTTCGATAGTAAAATAATCATTATTAATCTCTGAGGCTGTAATCCATTTAATATCAACTCTATTATCATTTACGTTTGCCTCAAAACTGATTAATTTAATAGGCAAAGCAGGAACTATTGTTGGGTTTAACCCTTGTGCATACAAGTCTGTGTTTCCTGTAACAGTTTTATTTCTATCATCTTGCCAAATAGTAATCCAATCTGTAGTTCCACTTCGAAAAACAAATGGCTTCTTTTGAACATCAGCAGCTGTACTAACTGCAATTCCATTTGCTGTACCTAACATTGTCCCAGTAGTATCTATTACTTGTAAGTAAATATCTTCTACACCACCCGTTCTAGCATCTTCCCAAACTAATAAAACCTTTCCATTGTTCGCCTCAGAAATATCTACTCTTTTCTGAACATCTACAGCATTACTCACTACATTTCCATTTACAGTCCAGTGTATAGTCCCATTGCTATCCACACGTTGTGCATAAACATCTTCTGTTCCTGTTCTACTGTCTTCCCATGCAATAACAGCCCCTCCATAAGAGTCGCTTGCTATAACAGGACGCTTTTGAACATCTACAGCATTACATATCACAACTCCATTAGCAGCCCATTGCACTATTCCCGCTGCATTTGTTCTTTGAGCATAAATATCTTCTTTCCCTCCAGCCCCTCTCTTATCTGCCCACGTGATTATTCCACCACCTATTGTCCCATCTGTAGTAATTCTTGGTTTATTTTGATCATTGACATCATTACAAATTACCACTCCATTAGCAGTCCATTGAACTACCCCTGCTGAATTTACACGTTGAGCATAAATATCTTGTACCCCAGCATTTCTATCATCTCTCCATACTAAAATTGCTCCACCAGCCCCATCTTCCACCATATGTATCTCTTTTTGCCTATCTACAGCATTACATATTACTACGCCATTAGCTGTCCATTGCGGAACTCCAGAAGAATTAATACGCTGTGCATAAATATCTTCTGTACCTCCAGCAACATCCATACGAGCATCTTCCCATGCTATTATTGCTCCGCCTGATCCATCACTTACAATCCATGTTTTATCTTGTTTCCCAACTGCACTACAAATTAGCACGCCATTAGCCGCCCATTGTACAACTCCATTTGAATCAATTTTTTGTGCATAGATGTCATCTGCTGAACCTGGACTTGAACGATCATCTTGCCAACTTACAATAGCATTATTACTTCCATCATCTGTAACTTTTGGTCTGTCTTGGTCAGCAGTACATATTGTTGCTATAGCAACTCCATTTGCCACAAACTTTACATTTCCCCATCTATCAATTCGTTGGCAATATACACTTTCATTACCTCCAGGATTTTGTCTGTCATCTGTAAAAATGCTGTAACTACCACCAACACCATCACTACAAGCCCAATAATCTTTTAAATCACCACCAGTTGTTGCACTAGAAGTAACCTGAACATTTGGAACACTAAGTGCAGGCCATTGTGCTAACACATTAAAATTGACAAAAACTAAAAATAAAAAGGAAAGATTTTTTATCAAAAAAGGGAGTTTATTTAATATCATGGTTAACTTGTTTAAGCTGTCAATAAAATTATACTTAGAGTTTATTTTCAGTAAGACTTGGTGTAATTAAGTATTTATACTGATAAACATTTAAGTATTATTACAACACTATAGATACGTAATGTTACTTGATGTAGTTACAAATTTTAACAATTATTAGACTTACGATATTTTTTAACCGACGAATTACTCAAATCATGATATAAATGATATAAATCATTTTTTGAATACTACTAATTTAAAGTATAGGACATATGATTTGAATAGCTAGTTAATTTTTAACTAGGAATATATTCTTTGAAATGAGTGTATATTTGCTATAAATGCAACAACATATTTTAAATCAACTTATTAAAAATCTTCCTCACCAACCTGGTGTTTACCAATACTACAATTCTGATGGAGTTATTTTATATGTTGGTAAAGCCAAAAATCTTAAAAAAAGAGTTTCGTCCTATTTTACCAAAGATCATGAAAATGGAAAAACTGCCATTTTAGTTCGTCAAATAGCTGACATAAAAACCATTGTTGTTGGCTCTGAAATTGAAGCTTTACTGCTGGAAAATAACCTCATCAAAAAATATCAGCCTAAGTACAATATAATGCTTAAGGATGATAAAACCTATCCTTGGATTTGCATAAAAAACGAACGTTTCCCAAGAATATTTACTACCAGAAACATTGTAAAAGATGGTTCAACATATTTTGGACCTTATGCTTCTGTAAAAATGATGAATACCATTCTGGAATTGATACGCGATTTGTATCAATTACGAAATTGCACCTACAACCTTTCTTCTGAAAACATAAAGAACAACAAATTTAAAGTTTGTCTAGAGTATCATATTGGTAATTGCAAAGCTCCCTGTATTGGAAAACAAAGTGAAGAAGATTACATGGTTTCAATCAATGAAATAAAATCGATTATTAAAGGCAATATTAACAGTGTTACCAGACATTTAAAACCTTTAATGAAACAATATGCTACTGATCTGCAATTTGAAAAAGCACAACTGCTTAAAGATAAAATAGAAACACTAGAAAAGTATCAAAGTAAGTCTGTAGTTGTTAGTCCAACTATTAATAATGTGGATGTTTTTTCTATTATTTCTGACAGCAACTATGGATACATAAATTATCTTAAAGTAATTAATGGAGCCATTATACAAGGTCACACCATAGAA
>CAYRAD010000376.1:0-2871 GCA_964422135.1 uncultured Vicingus sp. | reverse complement strand
TATCTACAGGTATCATATCTTTCCAAAAGATTTTTAAAAGCAATAGTAGAATTTTTATAGTCTTCAAAATCTTCTCGATAAATGTTGCCCATAGCGTACAATGCTTCAATTATTTTGTTATGAGAAACATTCATTTTTTCAGGGGTTAAAGGAATAAACCCAAGATAATATTCAGGGGTTAATTTCGCATTAATTTCAGCTCCTGTACTATCCTTAACTATCGAATCGTTTTCTGTAGCAAAACTCTCATCATCAAAAGAAGCTACAGTTTCTTTATTTATTCTTCTCCAATTATCTTCTAATTTTCTATTTCCCCATATTTTTTTAAACTCTGTAAAGCCAAAACCTAATGTAGTTTGATTGTAGAAATACCACTTGCCTGAATTTGGTTGATTAAGATTGTTATTATTGTTATCCAAAAAATTAAAATTTTCACTATTGGCTAAATCAGCTTTTTTCTGATCCTCTTCCTCTTGAGCTTTTTTAATTAAATCATTTACTACTTTGTTTCGATAATTCTCATCATTTGCCAAACGTTGCAAGCTGTCTTCTTTCTGTACAACTATAATATTATTTACCAAATGCGTTAGTGCTTTGCTCCTTTCATATATCATATCGTATGAAGCATAATCTTCCGGTAAAACAGTTAAACAACTATCGTAATATGCCTGTGAATTCATGTAATCCGGTTTGTCGTAGAACAGCTCACCAAGCCTAAGATAAGACAGTGCTTTTTGTTTGTTGTTTGAAACACTTGCTGCAGCAGATTTTTGCAAATACTCTATTCCTAAAGGCTCATCCATTTCTTTAAATGCGATATCAGCAAGGGCATAATAAATCTGATCCAAAAACTCTTTGTTTTTCCCATCTCTAACCATTTTTGACAACATTTTTTTAATGGCTTTTTGATCGCCTGAATGAGTATCGAATGATAACGCCCTACTTATTTTTGCGTTAAACATCATGTCATATTTCGGTTTCAGTTTTATAACTCTTGTAAATAAATCAGATGCTTTAGCGTATTCTTTTTTCTTTAACCATAATTGAGCCAATACATAATTATATCTTCTTTTATTTTCTCTTTTTTTTGTAGTTTCTAAAGCTGTGCTAAGTTTAGGAATCGCTTCATCGTAATTATGTTTTTTGATAAAAAAATCGGCATAAAGTGCATTGTATTCACTACTGTATTTTTTAGGTACGCCATCCTCTTCTATAATTTTTAAAAATGACTCTGCTTTGTTCATCTTATCAAGCTGCATATATGTTCTTGCCAACCACATCAATGCTTCATATTTTACATCCTCAGTTTTAAATGATTTGGCCACATATTCAAAAATTTCTTCTCCGACAAAATATTCCTGTTTATAAAAACGAGCTTCTCCCATTAACATATAGCTATCATCTATCCATCTGTTGTACTCTTTATTTTTAATGTACATGGTATGTCGGTCAATTACTGTTGACGTTTTCTCAATTATCTTATCCATATCAGGATACATTGCTTTGGATTGTTCTTCACTGGGATAAACAAAAAGGGGAATAATCTCTGAAAAATCATCTCTATGTTCATCATAAATTCGCTGAACATTCAATTTTTTAATTTCTCTGGCATTAAAATATCCGTTGTACCGTGCAGTGGTATTGTGGTAAGCCCTATGTGTAAACCCTGCCTTTTTTCTTGAGCACGCTAATAACACCATGACAAGCAACAAAAATAATATGATATTTATTTTTTTATTCAAAATGAAATAAAATCGCTAAATAAACTATAATTTAATTTGTTTATTATACAAACCGCTAAAATACTTATTATCTGCTTTATGGTAAATTTTTATTAAGAATTATTACTGTTTGTTAATTGCTACATTAAATTGTGTTTGGGTATATTTGTAGGCTACTTTATGAAAGACTTTAAAAAGAAACCAAAAAAATTACAACGATTAAAACACAAGTATCGTTTGGTAATTTTAAATGATGATACTTTTGAGGAAAAAATATCATTCAGGCTTTCGCAATTGAATGTTTTTGTTGCTGCCGGAATGAGTTCTTTAATATTGATTCTGTTAGTTATATTATTGATTGCATTTACTCCATTAAGAGAGTTTATTCCGGGATACGCAAATGTTAGTGTTAGAAAACAGGGGGTGGAAAATTTTATTAAAAGTGATTCTATTGAACTGGCTTTGGCACACAATAATCTTTATATCGATAATATCAAACACATCATACAAGGCAACCCCATCAAATTTAATGATAAAACTTATGTAGATTCATCCGTTAACTATAAAACAATTACCAATGAACCCATTGAAGAAGACTCGATGTTAAGAAATATGATTGAAACAGAAGAAAAGTACAATTTATTTAATAAAGCAGGGAGTACACCAGGTAATATAAGCAGCTTTATTTTTTTACAGCCTTTAATAGGAATTGTTACCAATCGGTTTAATTTTAAAGAACAACATTTTGGAATTGATGTGGTAGCACCTAAAAATGAAGCCATAAAAGCAACCTTGGATGGGACTGTTATTTTTGCCGAATGGACTGCTGAGACCGGTTATGTAATTGAGTTGCAACATGCCGATAATATTATTTCTATATACAAGCATAATTCAGTGTTGCATAAAAAAGTGGGAGACCATGTTAAAGCAGGAGAAGTAATTGCTATTGTAGGCAATTCAGGTGAATTAACTACTGGACCTCATTTGCACTTCGAGTTATGGTACAATGGAATCCCTATAAATCCTGAAGATTATATGATGTTTTAATAAACAAAAAAAGAGTTGAACTTATTCAACTCTTTTTTTGTTTATTAATTGTCTCGTCCTGAAATAGCGATACATTAAAACAATCGTGTAATGGGAACATCAA
>CAYRAD010000375.1:0-2877 GCA_964422135.1 uncultured Vicingus sp. | reverse complement strand
TGTTGAGCTTTTTGAAATAATAAAAAAAAGCCAGTGAAATTCACTGGCTTTTTTTTTGGGGAAGTTATTTTTTCTATGCTTTTCCACCTCCAGGAGGAGCTTCAACATCTTGTGTTACACTATCAATATGACGACCATTAACTACTGTAAAAGTAATTCTTCCAGGACAGGTCAATACCTTTCCATTGTTATTATCAGGTGTCTGAAATACATAGCTATTACCATCATCGCCATCAATCATGCCAACGCCATGTGTTGTTCCATTATTTCTACTGCTAGAATATTAGATGAACTAAATATACAAATGAATAAAGCATTAAGTACTAAAAAATTAGAAGAAATATCGATAAGAGACGGGATAGATATTTCTATTTGCTGCATTAATAGAGAAAATATTACTCTTGAATATTTTGGCGCTAATAATTCCTTATATCTTTTAAGAAAGTCTTAAATTAAAAATGATTACTTTCAATAGGAAATGAAAGTATGGAGAAATGGCTGGTATTGCTATATAAAACGATGCAGGATTGGAAAGGAGATATAAGCCAATTAGATGATATCTGTGTGATTAGCGTTAATATTTCCATTTAAGATATTATCTTAGCAGTTTCAATGAATAAAGCAATAGAATATCATTTTTTAAAGTCGGCTTTAACAAAAGATAACCCATTTCTTTCAACCGAGAGTTTTTTGGATTGGTTACAGGAAAAAAAAGATAATGTAAAGCATAATATTACACCTATCCCTTTCTCTGAGTTGAAAGATTGGTCTTTTAATAAAGAGACTGGAAATTTAGTACATGATTCAGGTAAGTTTTTCTCAATTGAAGGGATTAAAGTTAGCACCAATTGGGGTGTAGTTCCAGAATGGACGCAACCGATTATCAATCAACCTGAGATAGGGTTTCTGGGAATAATTACAAAAAAAATAGATGACATACTCTATTTTCTGATGCAAGCAAAGATTGAACCTGGAAACATTAATGCAGTTCAGCTTTCACCAACTCTTCAAGCAACAAAGAGTAATTATACTAAGGTTCATAAAGGGAATTCACCTCTGTATTTAGAGTATTTTTTAGAAAAGAGAAATGATGTTGAAATTTTACTGGATCAACTTCAGTCCGAACAGGGAGCTCGTTTTTTAAAGAAAAGAAACAGGAATATAATTATTGAAGTTACAAGTGAAATAGAAATTGCTCCTAATTTTTGCTGGCTGACTCTTGCCCAGATTAAACAGTTACTTGCTTACGATAATATTGTTAATATGGATACACGGACTGTAATTTCAGGTATCCCCTATGGAAATCAGGCCACTTTAAACAGCATAGGTGCTTCATCATTATTAACTAATTATGGAAAGGCATTATTAACTTCAGAACTAGATGAAAACAATTCACTTCATAGTATTGAAGAAATAATTTCATGGATTACCAAACATAAAGCATATGCAGAGTTGGAGGTTGAACGAATTCCGCTTAAAAGCCTCACTGACTGGGAAAAAAATGAAAAAAGTATTTACCATAAAGACCATAAATATTTTTCCGTAATTGCAGTAAAGGCAGAGATAGGGAATAGAGAAGTCCACAGTTGGACCCAACCTTTGATTAAATCAGCTCAAGAAGGTATTATTGCATTTATTATTAAAAAGATTAATGGTGTTTATCATTTCCTTATTCAGGCTAAATTAGAAAGTGGAAATTTTGATATTATTGAATTAGCTCCCACCGTACAGTGCCTTACAGGAAATTACCGAAAAGGGTTTAGTGAGTATGAAGTAAAATTTTTAAAATACATTCTGCATCCTAAAAATAATAATGCAGAAGTTAAATATTCCTCATTCCAATCGGAAGAAGGAGGAAGATTTTTTAAAGAACAAAATAAAAATATAATAATTGAAGTAGGGGATGATTTTAATATTGATGTACCTCATGAGTATATTTGGATGACCTTAAACCAAATTAAAACATTTATTAAATTTAATAATTATCTCAATATACAGTCAAGAAGCTTACTTTCAGTTGTAAACTATATTTAAAAAATGCAAAGATTAAGAATAGGGGTATTATCATGTGCAAGTATTGCTGAACGTTCGGTAATTCCAGCTATTTTAATGATTCCTGAAATGGAATTAGTTGCTGTATCTAGCCGTTCGGAAGAAAAGGCGAATAAGTTTGCTGAACAATTTAATTGTGAAGCTATTGTTGGTTACCAAAACCTTCTAAACCGACAAGATATTGATGCAATTTATATGCCTTTACCTACAGGGTTGCACGAGGAGTGGGTGATAAAGGCCTTAGAATCAGGTAAACATATTCTAATTGAGAAATCTCTGGCAATGAATTATCCTTCAGCACAAAGGATGGTAGATTTAGCTAGAAAAAAAGGATTGCTAATTATGGAAAACTTTATGTTTCTGTATCATTCACAACATCAGTTTGTAAAAAAAATAATTTTAGAGGATAAAATTGGCGAATTGAGGTGTTTTAGAAGCTCTTTTGGATTTCCACCATTAGATACCGGAAACTTCAGATACAATAAAGATTTGGGAGGAGGTTCATTGTTAGATGCCGCTGCCTATACTGTAAGAGCAAGTCAGTTATTTTTAGGTAATAATCTTACCATTGAAGCCTCAACATTAAATTATGGGAACTCAGAAGTTGATTTATATGGCGGTGCTTATTTAAAATCGTCAGATGGATTGTTTGCTGAAGTTGCTTTTGGTTTTGATAATTTTTATCAATGCAATTATGAAATTTGGGGAAGTAAAGGAAAAATTACAGCCCAAAGGGCATTTACACCGAAATTTGATTTTAACCCAACAATTACTTTAGAACAACAAGGAGAAATACTTAATTATGAGGTAGATGCTGAAAATCAT
>CAYRAD010000374.1:0-2884 GCA_964422135.1 uncultured Vicingus sp. | reverse complement strand
TTGTTTCTGTTGCAGCATTATCTACATCTCCTGCTGGATCACGTAAAAAACTGATAATATGTATGTTGTTTTCATTCCAACTTGCAGGTAGGATAAAACTAAAGCAAGTAGAAACAGACGTACCTCCAGGCATACTCGCTGGAAAATTATTAACCCCATCAAAAGATGGAACAATTGCCCTTGCAACATGGTCATAAACCATTTGTGCTGCAGGAACTGGATTTGGAAGTGATTCATAACCTCCCATCACACCATTACCACCTCCGGCATAAGCATTAGACTGATTATAACCCGATGTTGTACCAGTAACCCCATCTTCTGTCAAAACTACTCCCAATCTCCAGTTACCGGAAGCTGTTGTTTGCCAATCACAGGTCACCGAAACTTCCAGTTCTCGTGTTGAAGCATTGTAAGTAGCCCCATTTGTTATCAACGCAGTTGGAGCTATCACAACTCTTTGAAAGAATGATTGTTCAACAACAGAAGGGTCATTATCAGGCCCCCTATCCACTAATAAACTTGGATATCCAGATACCAATGCAGATACCCCAGCATCATAGGTGGTTTCTGTCATAGGGTCGTTATTATGAACGGCTGCTCCAGCCCAATACCCAGGATAAGTGGTTTCCATATAGTCCATATAAACAGCACCTCTAGGGCACCATTGGCACCATGTGCCTGTTGCTTCTTCACCAAATACCACCTTACCGGCAGCAGGTACTATAGGATTTACAGTAATTGATTTTGAATCATCACTTGTATCAGCGTCAGCTCCAGCTCCATTAACATTAGAAACGGTAACTGTTAAAGGATTACTCCCTGCCACTAAAGTTACGGGAGTTGCAAAAGTATGGTTATAGGTTGATAATGAAGTTAGGGTTATCGGTCCTACACTCTCCATTACCGGGGTACCATTATAATCATAAGTGATGTCAAATGATGTTATGTCATTTGAACCTAAGTTTCTCACGGTAGCATTTACATCAACACTTTGACTTGCAATTCCACCTAATTGATTCACAAAAGTAACACCACCGTTTACCGGAGGTAAACTTGCAGGAATATAATTGTAGCTTATGTCATCAACATAAAAACCGGAAATATTATTTCCTCCTTCAGCTGTTGGATTGACCGGATACAAATCTAATATTGCTATTGATCCAACCGGATTCGAAAAGGTTCCTACACTTACATTATTAATAAAAACCTCCCATAAATTAGCCGTTAAATCTATTTCTATTCTCATGTTAAACCATTGTCCTACTGGATAAGTTGTAGTTAAATAAGGTGTGCCTGAGTTAGAAAATTTTAAATCGCCTGCCTGATTCATGTAACAATCAATTGCCCAAACACCGCCTACAGTAAATGTTTCCTGCATATTAAAATAGGCTCCTTTACCTGATTCTACATAAAAATTACCTTCTAAAGTAAAATTTCCAGAATTATAAACTTGGGCAAATCGAAGAATAATATCACTCGGTCCACCACCTGAAGAGGTTGATGAAAAATAAAGAGAATTTGAACCGCTACTTGCCAATGCATTTGAAACATTTACATCTTCCGAGGTCCCCCCTCCACCAGACCATGTATCCCAGTCGGTAGGATTTTGGACAACTAAATATGATCCCGGGGTATAAGAATCAAAATTGTCAGTAAAAGTTTGAGAAAAGAATGATGCTGAAAGCATGATACCTATTCCTGTTAATAAAATTTTTTTCATGTTCATTTATTATTTAGTTAGTAATTCAAATCGAAAGATAGGAAATAAAGCTAAGCACTTTAATATCAATATTTGTTATTCTTAAAATGCTAAAGTCTTTATTATTGCCAAATAGCTTTAAAATTAGTATAAACAAAGCTATCAAAGCAAAACAAAAATAGTAATCCTATTATTAGAGAAAAAAATATTTAACCAATTATTACATTAATGTTAAAGAACCTTTTTTGGTTACTACTCCATTAATTTCTATAATATAGAAATATGTTCCTTCAGGAACTTTTTCACCGGCAGTTGTTCTTCCGTCCCAGCCACTATTTTGTCCGTTGGAATCATAAACTTTGGTTCCCCAACGGTTAAACACCGTTATACTCACACATTGTCCCATACCGGATGGCATATCCATTTTAAACAAATCATTTAAACCATCACCATTAGGAGTTAAAACAGATGGAGGATCCATGTTAAAATAATCTTCAAAATTACCTGTTGTAACAGGTAGGCTTGATGTGTCTGCACATAATTCCGTACTGTATGAAGTTAGTACCACAATTGCAGAAGAATTATAATTAAAGTTGTGAGACGGATTATTTTCTGAAGATTGTTCTCCATCACCAAAATTCCACAAATAAGTGGCAGCACCGACACTTAAATTTGTAAAATCAGCCAAAAGACCATCGCATGTGGGAGATGTAATAAAACTAAAATCTGCAACAGGTTCTGGTTCGGCAGTTATCAGAATTGAAGTAGTATCCTTACATCCATTGGTATCCTGAACAATTACTGTATAGGTAATGCTAACCTGCGTTGATGTGAACGGGTTGAATATTGCGGTATCTGACAGATCAATTCCAGGCGACCAACTGTATATTGCTCCGGGAGGTCCGTTGACAATAAGTTGCAATGATTCTCCAATACAAATTATGGTATCTGACAAATCAGGAACAACCAGTTGATTAACTGTAACCATCACACTATCCGAATTAGAACAACCCATAACATCCGTCCCGATTACAATATAAGTCATGGTACCAGGTGGGCTCGCCAGAGGATTAGCAATGCTATCATCTGATAAACCTGTAGATGGCACCCAAATATAAGAAACACCCCCCGTTGCATTCAATTGAACAGAATCTCCATAACAAACAGTTGTTGCAACTCCAGCAG
>CAYRAD010000373.1:0-2892 GCA_964422135.1 uncultured Vicingus sp. | reverse complement strand
TATGATATCGTAATAACAGAAATTGGAGGAACAGTAGGTGATATTGAATCTCTACCCTATATTGAAGCTGTTCGTCAGTTAAAATGGGAACCTGATTTTGATTGTATTGTAGTTCATTTAACCCTTATTCCTTTTTTAGCCTCTTCAGGCGAATTGAAAACAAAACCAACTCAACATTCAGTTAAATCTCTTTTAGAATCAGGAGTTCAACCAGACATTTTAGCACTAAGAACCGAACACAAGCTGACTGAAGGTGTAAAAGATAAAGTAGCACTGTTCTGCAACATTGCACCACAAGCTGTTATTCAAGCCATTGATGCAGAAACAATTTATGATGTTCCTATATTGATGAAAGAAGAAAAACTGGATATCGTAGTTTTAGATAAACTTTCTCTTCCCTATAAAAATGAGCCATTACTTACCCAGTGGAAAGAATTTCTTAATAAACTTAAACATCCCAAACATAAAGTTTCTATTGGTTTAGTTGGAAAATACATTGAATTAAAAGATTCCTATAAATCCATAGCTGAAGCAATTATCCATGCCGGTGCACAAAATGAAACTGAAGTAGATATTAAATGGATTCATTCCGAGAGTATAACCGAAAAAAATGTATCTGAAAAACTTTCCAATATAGATGGAGTAATTGTTGCTCCTGGCTTTGGAGGCAGAGGAATTGAAGGAAAAATATCAACTATAAAATTTGTTAGAGAAAATAACATTCCATTTTTTGGAATTTGTTTAGGTATGCAATGTGCTGTAATAGAATATGCAAGAAATGTCTTAGGATATAAAGATGCGCATTCAACAGAAATGGATGAAGACACAACAAATCCAGTAATTTATTTGATGGAAGATCAGCGTTCGATTAGTGATAAAGGAGGAACAATGAGATTAGGTTCGTATCCTTGCACCATTGAAGAAAACTCAAAAGTATTTGAAGCATACAAAACAATAGATATTAAAGAACGACATAGACACAGATACGAATTCAACAACAAATACAAAGAAGAATTTGAAAAATCGGGAATAAAAACTACTGGAATTAACGTTGACAACAATTTAGTTGAAATTGTAGAAATCCCTAAACACCCATGGTTTGTTGGTGTTCAATTTCACCCTGAATACAAAAGTACAGTTATTAATCCTCATCCTCTTTTTGTTAACTTTATTAAGGCTAGTTTGTCTGAAAAAGAACAAAAGAATTATTGATTTATTACTAAACCCATTTAAATTTAGATAAAAATAGAAAATGAGTGCAAAAGGATTTGACAAAAACTCTATAATCGGATTAATATTAATTGGAGCTATCTTATTAATTTTTAGCATTATAACTAAACCTACAGAAGAGGAAGTAAAAGCTAAAGAAGAAAAAGAAAAATTGGCCAAAACCGAAAAAGTGGCTGATATAAAAAAAGATACCGTATCTGCTGTTAAATCAGAAATAGTTGATTCTAATAAGACAGAAACCACACCTGTTTTAAGCGATACCGATTTACATATTCAAGACTCCATAAATACTTATAATCATACTGCCAAATATGGTAAATTTTCTGCTGCATTAACTGGTGAAGAGAAAGAATATATTATTGAAAATGAAAAAATTAAAGTAACACTTTCCAACAAAGGAGGAAGAGTTACTTCTGTTGAGTTAAAAAATTTCCATACTTATGATTCTCTTCCTTTGTACCTTTTTCATAAAGATTCGTCTGAATTTTACATTGATTTTATAATGAACGATGGTGTTTCAGGAAACAAAGAAATAAAAACAGATAGTTTATTTTTTGAACCAGAGAACAATTCATTTAATGTTTCGGGTGATAACTCCAAGAGTTTTTCAATGAAGCTCTTTTATGGTGATCCAAATAAATATATAGAATATAAATATACCCTCTATGGAAATTCCTTCAATGTAGATTTCGATATTAATACCGTTGGTCTTAATACTATCATTCCTAAAGGATTTAACTATTTATTACACTGGAGTATGTACACTCCTAACCAAGAAAAAACCATTAAAAACCAACAAAACATTAGTACCATTTACTATAAGTATAATATTGATGATGTTGATTACATAAGTCCAATGAAGTATGAAAAAGAGAACTTAAAAGCTCCTTTAAATTGGATAATGTTTAAGCAACAATATTTCAATACTGCTTTAATTGCAAAAGAAAAGCCATTTAACGCTGATTCAGATATAGAAACGATAAAAATTGAAGAAGGCGCCTCTACAAATTATGTGCAAGGAATGGCAACAAATTTATCCATCCCTTTTGAGGGAAATGCTACCGAAAAATTTGCCATGCAATTCTATTTTGGTCCAAACAAGTATGAAGTGTTAAAAGAAGTTGGTTATGATATTGAAAACACCATTAATTTTGGTTGGCCAATAATCAAACAGGTTAATAAGTATGTAATTAGAAATGTCTTTTTGTTTCTGAACAGTACAGGAATGAATATTGGTTTAACTATTTTATTACTAACACTAATAATTAAAACCTTACTCTTCCCAATTACTTGGAAAACATACTTAAGCAGTGCTAAAATGAGGGTTTTAAAACCTGAAATTAGTGAACTGACTGAAAAATATAAAAACGATGCCATGAAAAAGCAACAAGCTACTATGGCATTGTATCGACAAACTGGAGTTAATCCACTGGCTGGATGTATTCCGATGCTAATTCAAATGCCTATATTATTTGCCTTGTTCCGATTTTTCCCAGCAACTTTCGATTTGCGTCAAAAAAGTTTTTTATGGGCTGAAGATTTATCCACTTATGATTCTATCTATCACCTTAATTTTCATATTCCAATGTACGGTGACCATATTAGTTTGTTTACCTTGTTAATGGCTATTTCTATGATATTTTATACTAGAGTAAATAGCCA
>CAYRAD010000372.1:0-2897 GCA_964422135.1 uncultured Vicingus sp. | reverse complement strand
TTTCACTTTATCGGTAAAAGGCGAACCCGGACCGATATTGATTTTCTTTTGGTAAAGAATCCAGTACATCAAGATATTCTTCTTCTGTTAAGAAATCCAGATATTCAACTGGTTCGCCTTCTGCATTTTTGGTTCCGGCAGCATTTATAACCACATACCTTTCATAATAGATTATGGTGTCTAATTTTTTTGTAGGTAATCCTAATAGATACCCAATCTTATTTGGTAATGATTTAAAGTACCAAATGTGAGCAACAGGAACTACTAAAGAAATGTGTCCCATTCTTTCCCTTCTTACTTTTTTCTCTGTTACTTCAACACCACATCTGTCGCATATAATACCTTTATATCTAATTCTTTTATATTTACCGCAGTGGCATTCCCAATCTTTGATTGGTCCAAAAATTCTTTCACAGAACAAACCATCTCTTTCAGGTTTATAGGTTCTATAATTGATTGTTTCTGGTTTTAATACTTCTCCACTTGATCTTTCTAAGATTAATTCCGGAGATGATAAACTGATAGTAATTTTACTGAAATTACTGTTACTTTGGTTATTATCGTGCTTAAAAGCCATATTATAGAGTTATTTGAAAGTTCAAAATATTTTTAATTAGTCCATTGTAATGTTCAGAGATAATCCTCTTAACTCATGAAGTAAAACATTAAAGGATTCAGGAATACCCGGATTAGGCATTTCTTCCCCTTTAACAATTGCTTCATAAGCTTTTGCTCTACCTCTAACATCATCTGACTTAATGGTTAAGATTTCTTGAAGGATGTTTGCTGCACCAAATGCTTCAAGTGCCCAAACCTCCATCTCACCAAATCTTTGTCCACCAAACTGTGCTTTACCACCTAATGGTTGCTGAGTAATTAATGAGTACGGTCCAATAGAACGGGCATGCATTTTATCATCAACCATATGGCCCAATTTAAGCATATAAATTACACCTACAGTCGCTGGTTGGTCAAATCGTTCTCCGGTTCCACCATCATATAAATAGGATTTTCCATATTGTGGTACACCTGCTTTTATACAATATTCATTGATTTCTTCCACTGATGCTCCATCAAAAATTGGAGTAGCAAATTTTTGATCTAATTTTTGTCCAGCCCACCCTAGTACTGTTTCATAAACCTGACCAAGGTTCATCCTAGAAGGTACACCAAGCGGATTCAACACTATATCAACAGGATTTCCATCTTCTAAGAAAGGCATATCTTCTTCACGAACAATATTAGCAACAATACCTTTATTACCATGACGACCGGCCATCTTATCACCAACTTTAAGTTTTCTCTTTTTTGCCAAATAAACTTTAGCCAGTTTAATGATACCTTGTGGTAATTCATCTCCAACCGAAATAGCATATTTTTTTCTTTTGTAAACTCCAAGAATCTCATTTACTTTAATGCTATGGTTATTTAAAATTTGTTTAACCAAATCATTTAAATCTTTAGAAGTTGTCCAGTTTTTGGAGTCGATAAACAAATAATCATCTATTTTTTCTAAAGCTTTGATAGAGAATTTACTTCCTTTTGGAACAATCTCTTCATTATAGTAATTAACAATTCCCTGACAAGTTTTTCCGTTTACTACACTGTATAATTTATTAATCAGTTCTTTTTTCAATTCACTGATTTCATGGTTATATTCTTCGTCAAGTTTTGCAATAATGTTTTTTTCTTCTGCTCTTACTTTTTTATCTTTAATTGCTCTTTGGAACAATTTTTTATCTACAACAACACCTTTTACAGAAGGTCTTACTTTCAACGAAGCATCTTTAACATCACCGGCTTTGTCACCAAAAATTGCTCTTAGTAATTTTTCTTCCGGAGTAGGGTCAGTTTCTCCTTTTGGAGTAATTTTTCCTATAAGAATATCTCCTTCCTGAACTTCCGCTCCAATTCTGATAATACCATTTTCATCAAGGTCTTTGGTCGCATCTTCACTCACATTGGGAATATCTGCAGTAAGTTCTTCCAATCCTCTTTTAGTGTCTCTGACTTCTGAAGAAAATTCCTCGATATGTACAGAGGTGAAAATATCGTCTTTTACTACTTTTTCAGAAATTACAATCGCATCTTCAAAGTTATAACCTTTCCATGGCATAAATGCTACATTAAGGTTTCTTCCTAAAGCTAATTCGCCTCTTTGTGTAGCATAACCTTCACATAAAACCTCACCTTTTTCAACTTTTTGCCCTTTAAAAACAATTGGAGAAAGATTTACACAGGTATTTTGATTGGTTTTCTGGAATTTAGCCAAATTATAGCTTACTCTGTCACCATTAAAACTTACCAATTTCTCTTCTTCAGTTCTGTCATATCTAATAGTTATGGTTTCTGAATCTACATAATCTACAATTCCAGATCCTTCTGCATTAATCAATACTCTTGAATCTTGAGCAACCCTGCCTTCAAGTCCAGTACCAACAATTGGAGATTCTGAATTTAACAAAGGAACTGCCTGACGCATCATATTTGATCCCATCAAAGCTCTGTTAGCATCATCTTTTTCCAAAAATGGAATTAATGATGCGGCAATAGATGCTATCTGGTTAGGAGCAACGTCCATTAATGCAATTTCCTTTGGCTCTGTAACAGGAAAATCACCCTCTAATCTTGATTTTACTTTTTCGGTAAGGAAATTACCTTTATCATCAATTTTAGCATTTGCCTGAGCAATTATTTTGGCATTTTCTTCTTCCGCACTTAAGTAAATTACCTCTTTATTTAGTGCTACTTTACCTTCATTTACATGGCGATAAGGAGTTTCGATAAATCCTAATTTATTAATTTTTGCGTATACACATAAAGATGAAATTAATCCAATATTAGGCCCCTCAGGGGTTTCAATTGGACAAAGTCTTCCATAGTGTGTGTAGTGAACA
>CAYRAD010000371.1:0-2935 GCA_964422135.1 uncultured Vicingus sp. | reverse complement strand
CAGGTGTAAAATAAGCCATATTTTCAACCATTCCCAGTACAGGCACATTTATTTGTTCTAAAGTAAACATATTAATTGCTTTTTTAGCATCAATTAATGCCACTTTTTGAGGAGTACTAACAATAACAGCTCCGGTTACTGGTACTGTTTGCACTAAGGTAAGGTGAATGTCTCCTGTTCCAGGAGGCAAATCAATCAACAAATAATCTAATTCACCCCAATCTGCATTAGTAAATAATTGATTTAAAACTTTAGTTGCCATTGCTCCTCGCCAAACAAGTGCTCGACCTTGTTCAGCAAAGAAACCAACAGATAATAATTTTACTCCATAACTTTCTATAGGGTAAACAACAACTTTTCCATTTATTTCTATTGATTTTGGTTTTTCGTTCTCAACATTAAACATTAAAGGCATAGATGGACCATAAATATCGGCATCTATTAATCCTACTTTATAGCCTTTATTTGCTAGAGCTACAGCAAGATTTGCAGTAATGGTAGATTTACCAACACCACCTTTACCAGAGGCAACAGCAATTATATTTTTAACGTTAGGTAATATGCTTTTCTTCTCAGTAGTTTCCTCCTTTTTTTCTATTGGTAAGATATTAACATCAAGCTCGACCTGTGTTTCTAAAATGCGGTTAAGATGTAATTCACAAGCTTCAATAATTCTTTTTTTATTGTGTAACGCAGGATTACTGATTTTTAATTCAAAGCTTATTTTATTGCCTTGGGATAGTATTTTAGATACTAAGTTTAATTCTACAATATCTTTTTTTAAGTCTGGTTCAATAACAAAACTTAGTGCTTTTAATATTTCTTCTTTCTGAAAACTCATTCCTTATTTAGATTAATTATACACAAAGGTATGAATATACTGAATAATGGAATAAGAGATTCGCCATAAATATTTTATATGACTGATTGTTAGACTAATAAAAGCTATTTTTTTTAATAAAAAAGAAATTAATTACAGATTAAGCTCAACTGAAGGATCCCAGAATACCGATATAAAATTAATTATTTGATCATCTTTAACTTCCACTCCTTCTTTTTTAAGAAGTAGTTCCATTTCGTTGGGGTTAGAAAAGTGTATTTTCCCAGTAAGCTGACCATTTCGATTAACTACACGATGAGCAGGTACAAATTCGTGTTGTCCATGGGCATTATTCATCGCCCAGCCTACCATTCGTGCTCCACGTGCTGAGCCTAAATACTTTGCTATAGCCCCATAAGACGTAACTCTTCCATAAGGAATTTCTCGGCAAACTTGGTAAACCAAATCAAAAAAATCTTTATTTTTCTCTGAGAGCTTGATGAGTTAGTTTAATTGAAATTGTAAGTAATGAATGTTATGCCCTTTTGCCGAAAACAAGTTCTCATAATAGGTTTTGATAGATAGTATTTCCTGTGTTTTTGGGTCCAGTTTTTCTATGGCTTCTCCATATAAATCGAACGTACTTTCCAAGAGTTTAAAGTTACATCTCTCAATTTCTTCGAGGGTGTACCTAAAAAAACCTTTATGGTCTGTTTTTAGATGAATTATTCCTTCTGGTTTCAGAAAAGTTTTATAGCGATTAATAAACATGGGAGAAGTAAGTCTTTTGCGTTCTAGCCTGTCTTTTGGTTGCGGGTCAGGAAAAGTAATCCAAATTTCATCTACTTCATTTTCTTCAAAAAAAGAAGCAATAAAATCAATTTGAGTTCGAAGAAAAAAAACGTTTTTCAGTTGATTTTCGAAAGCAGTTTTTGCTCCTCTCCAAATTCTGTTTCCCTTAATGTCTACTCCTATAAAATTTTTATTTTGGAAGTGTTCTGCCATGCCAACAGTATATTCGCCTTTGCCGCAGCCCAATTCCAAAACAATTGGATTATCGTTCTGAAAGATTGTTTTTCTCCACTTTCCTTTTAGCTGATGATCTTTATTAAAAACTTCTTTGGTTGCAGGTTGAACAACATTATCGAAAGATAACATTTCGGCCCACTTCGCTTTTTTTCCTTTTCCTCCCATTAATCCAATTGATTAATTGAAATAATCGTTATAGGAATTTAAATATTTTAGAATATCTTTTTGCATTATCATGGCATCCGTCTCGTCTTCCACTTCTTCTAAATCTTGAACTTGCTTAACTAATGGTAGCAAAAAAAGATGCAATTGATCATGCTCTTCAGAAGCTGGTAAAGTACATTCCTCAAAAATTCTTTTTATTTCAATGTTTAACTGTTCGCCCATAGCTGCATAATAAGAAATACGACCTTCTTCTACATCAGCAGTCACAATTTCAACCATTCTGTTTATTCCTTCTGTAGTTTCTGGGTTTACAATCCATTTTGCTCCATTGTTTAAATGCAATGTGTTTTTGTTTTTCTTTTTTTCTTTTGCTTCCTTTCTTGTTTTTTTCAACCAATCTATCAATAGTGTTTTTTGTTCGGCTGATAATTTTGCTTCGTCATGGATCCATGTATAACTATCCATTGGCATTTCCCCTTCCTCAATTACTTCAATAGCCTCTTTTAGTTTATGGTCTTTTCGTTTGTCTTTAAATCTTCCCCAATTCGAAAAGTTTAACTCTTCTCTACCTTCATTAATATGGTGTTTTACCCACCATGATACAGGGGCAATGTTGGTGTACCAAGGATATTTAGTTTCATTAGAATGACAATCATAACAGGAAGACTTAAGTACAGCTGTTATTTCTTCTGGAGGACTACTTATTTCGATAAAATCATTTTCGATTTTAATATTGGGATTGGTTTTGTCAATTCTAAAAAATTGAATAATAATAACAATAGCTATTAAGCCGTATAAAATTTTCTTTTTCATATAAAGGATTTATTTGTAGCACATCAAAATTAACTATCTTAGCTTAATCAATGCAAAAAAGCACATATTAATTTGTCCCCTCGATTGGGGATTGGGCCATGCCGCCAG
>CAYRAD010000370.1:0-2962 GCA_964422135.1 uncultured Vicingus sp. | reverse complement strand
AAAAGATAATGATTATCGATTATCTTATGAAACCATGTCCAAACTTTTGTTTAAAAAACATCCTTATGGAACCCAATCGACCATTGGGACTAGTGAACATTTGAAAAATCCATCTATGGAAAAAATCCACGAGTATTTTAGCCAACGATATGTTCCGAATAACATGGCCATTATCCTTTCCGGAGATATTGATCCAGATAAAACTGTTGATTTAATCAAAAAATATTTTGGAAATTATAAGTCCAAAGAAGTACCAAAATTCACATTTGAACCTGAAGATGAATTGACAGAACCAGAAATTGCTACTGTTAAAGGAAGCGATGCTGAATGGGTGGACATTTCGTACAGATTACCCGGAGTTAATCAGGATGATATTTATATGATTTCCTTAATGGATGGGTTATTAGCTAATGGACAAGCCGGATTAATTGATTTGAATTTGGTAAAAGCTCAAAAAGTATTAAGGGCGTATTCTTCGTATGACATCAATAAAGACTATTCTACTTTTGACATGCACGCTAACCCAAGAGAAGGACAATCTTTAGAAGAAGCCAAGAATCTTTTATTGGATCAAATTGAAAAAATTAAAAAAGGCGAATTTGAAGATTGGATGCTACCTGCAGTTATCAAGAATTTTAAACTGGATGACCAACAACGAAATGAATACAATTGGTACAGAGCTTCAAAAATGACCGATGCATTTATTTTAGGACAGGACTGGAGTAGCATCGTTAACAAAAACGACAAACTAAGTAAATTAACTAAAAAGGATATTGTTGATTTTGCCAATAAATATTTTAAAAATAATTATGCAGTTGTTTACAAAGAAACAGGTGATGCTGAACATGAAAAAGTTGAAAAACCTGCAATCACTAAAGTTCAATTGAATAGAGATACATCTTCAGTATTTGCGACCAATTTTGAAAAAATGGAATCGACACGATTGACTCCCGTTTTTGATGATTACAAAGAAGACATCAAACAAGATAAATTGAACTCAGGCGTTCCTCTTTATTATGTTAGTAATACAACCAACGAAATTTTTAGTTTACACTACATTTTAGACATGGGTTCATTTAGCGACAAAGAAATGGCACTGGCTGTTGATTATTTAGAGTATTTAGGTACTGATAAATACTCCGCAAATGAGTTACAAACAGAGCTCTTTAAATTAGGTTTAAGCTACAGTGTTTATGCTGCTGATGAACGGGTTTATGTTACACTTTCAGGACTGGAAGAATCGCTTGAAGAGGGTATAAAATTATTCCAACATATTCTATCGAATGTTGCACCTAACCAGGAAGCGTATGATAATGTTGTACAGGATATTCTAAAACAAAGAACAGATTCCAAATTATCGAAAAATTCGATTCTTTACGGAGGTATGTTAAATTATGGCCAATATGGAGAAGATTCTCCAATGAAGAATATTTTTAGCGAAAGCGAATTAAAATCAATGGACGTAAATAACCTGGTTACAAAAATTAAAGAATTAACTTCTTACGATCATTACATTTATTACTACGGAAGAAAAGATATCGAAGAAGTTAAAACACTATTAAATAAATACCATAAAACTCCTAAGACTTTAAAGCCACTGATTGCTGCAAAAGAATTTCCTGAATTAAAATCAGAAAAAAACAACGTTTACTTTGTTAATTATGACATGGTTCAAACAGAAGTATTAATGCTGTCTAATGTTGGCCCTTACAATAAAGATTTGGCAGCAACTTCTAATGTATTTAATGAGTATTTCGGTTCCGGATTATCATCCATCGTTTTTCAGGAAATAAGAGAATCAAAAGCATTGGCTTATTCTGCTTATGCTGTTTTTACCACACCCCGAAAATTAGATAAATCTCATTATGTAAGAGCTTATGTAGGAACTCAGGTTGACAAATTAAGTGATGCTAAGAAAGCGATTGTAGAATTAATGAACAACATGCCCGAAGTAGAAGATCAGTTTCAGGATTCTAAATTGGCTGCTTTAAAGAAGATAGAAACTTCACGGACAAAACGTTCAAGCTTGTTCTGGAAATATCTAGCCGCCAAAAAATTGGGCAGAGATTACGATATCAAAAAAGAAATTTATCCCGAAATTAAAAAGCTAGAGTTGAAGGATTTAAAAACATTCTTTGATACCAATATTAAAGACCGAAAATATACTTATCTGGTTATTGGAAATAAAAAGTTGGTAGATATCAACGTGCTGAAAGAAATGGGAGAATATCAAGAACTTACTTTAGAAGAACTATTTGGATACTAAAGAGTTGGAAGCTGGAAGAAGGAAGTTGGAAGTTTTTTTCCAACTTCTGCCTTCATTGCCAAAAAATTTTACATATAAACCATATAATTCCAATATTTTATTACATTTGCAGCCTTAAAAAATTTAATAATTAAAATTTAAACAATGCCTACAAAGATTAGATTACAAAGATATGGTAAGAAAAGATTTGCTTTTTACCATGTAGTTGTAGCGGATGCTCGTGCCCCACGTGATGGGAAGTTTATTGAAAAACTAGGTACTTACAATCCAAACGACAACCCTGCAACAATTGACATTAATTTTGACAGATGCTTGCACTGGGTAAAACAAGGTGCTCAACCTTCTGACACTTGTCGAGCGTTACTTTCTTACAAAGGAGTAATGCACAAAGACCACTTAGATAGAGGTGTTTTAAAAGGAGCTTTAACACAAGAACAAGCTGACAAGAAATTTGAAGCTTGGATGAAAGAAAAAGAAGGAAAAGTTCTTGGTAAAAAAGATCGTTTAGCTAAAGCATCAGCAGATGCTAAAAAAGCTAGATTAGCTGCTGAACAAGAAGCTAACGCTAAAAAAGCTGCTGAAGTATTAGCAAAAGCAAAACCTGCTGCTGAAGAAACTGCTTCTGAAGTTGTTGCTGAAGAATCAGCTGATACCGAAATAAAAGCAGAAGAAGCACCAGTTGCTAAAGAAACTCCA
>CAYRAD010000369.1:0-2972 GCA_964422135.1 uncultured Vicingus sp. | reverse complement strand
GAAGGATAGGATGTTAAACTTTCAACAGCAGTTACAGGGAAACCTGATTTTTCAATAAAATCCTGAGTTCCTCCAGTGGAATACATCGTGATTCCTAACTCATTTAACTTTTGAACTATTGGCTCCAAACTATCTTTATGGAACACAGAAATAAGGGCATTTTTAATCTTTTTTTGGCTCATTTTATTTAAGTTGAAAATTTAAAAGTTGAAAGTTTAAAAGTTGATTTTCTGAGTCAGCTTCCTATTCAACCTTATTAAAAATTAAGCTGCAATTTTACATCTTTTTAGCCCCTTTAACAATTCAGCAACAGTCTAATTTTTGCATTGTTAATAAATGATTCAAATTGTTTATAAAAGTAAAAACAAGTGATGAGTTTTGAGTAATGAGATAAATGCATTAAAATGTTAATTTTGTTGTATGATAATATACAATGTAACCATTAATGTTGAAGAAGAAATTCATGCTGATTGGATAAGCTGGATGAAAGAAGTGCACATTCCTGAGGTGATGAATACAGGTAATTTTATTGAACATAAAATTTGCAAAGTGTTAAGTACTCAGGAAGGTGAAACCGGACATACTTATGCCATACAATACACCTGTAATTCGATGAGTGAGTTGGATGAATACCAAGAAAAACATGCTCCTAAATTACAAAAGGAACATACCGAAAGATACGAAGGAAAATTTGTTGCTTTTAGGACTTTATTAGAGGTGGTTTAAAGCCTCCCTTAACTTTTCCAAAGAATGGTGGTAATTTTAAATTCCAACTTTATACTTTTGAACTTTTCACTATAAAACTCCTTTCCCCCGAATCATTAAAAGGACCTTCAATTAATTTCCCGTTTCTATCTATTAGCTGAATACGAATCGTATTTTCCGGTTTTGTTAATCCTGAAATTTGATAGGCAGCCCATTTGTTAATAATAAATTCGGTATTGTTTAGGGTTACTTTTACTTTGTTTCCATTTTCAGCAATCGTAGTATTTACCAAATAAAAATCTAAAATTGGTTTTATAGTCCCGGCTTGTGGTAAATAATAAAATAAATGCGGTTGGTTCATATCAAACAGGCTTTTCATATCACCTCCAAGCACTACATTTTTCAACACACTTCCTTTATTAGTCTTGATACTGATGTTATTCTTGTCGGTTAAAAATGCTAAAAAAACATTGTTACCATACATCAATTCCACTTCAAAATTTGTAGACGAAAATTGAGTTAATGAGTAGTTATTGGCCAAATATGAAACCGTATAATCTTCAACTCCGTCAACAGAAAACTGCAATTGATTCATCCCTTCTTTAAATTGTTTGGTATTTAATTCGATACGCGCATTTTTATTATTGTCGGATTTAATTTCAGTTAAAGTAAGCCCATTATTTTCCAATACAGTTATTTCTTCATCTTTTACCGGCTCTATGATTTTTGGTTCACCGGTATTCGCAATGGTTTGTATCTGGGTAGTATCGTTTTGTGATGATTCTATGTTATTCCCTTCATCACTTCTACAAGAGACAAGAAGTAAGAGAAAAGAGAAAAGGGAATAGAGTTTTACACACCTCTGATTTTGTTGCCAAATCAAAGATATTGGACAAAATCTTCTCCTCCCAAGAGGAAACGTTTTACTTTCAACTTTGAACTTTGAACTCCTTAACATTTATACAAAATTTAAAATCAGCTGGTTTTTCTCTACCGTTTCTCCTTTATTCACAGAAATGCTTTTTATAACTCCATCGGTTGGCGATTTAATTACATTTTCCATTTTCATGGCTTCTAAAATCAGTAAGGCATCTCCTTTGCTCACGGCTTCACCTTCATGTATCGAAATTCCTAAAACCAATCCGGGCATTGGTGCTTTCAATTCTGCAACTTTGTTACTCGTTAAATTATCCATTCCCAGACTATGTAGTAATTCGTCATATTTATCCTGTACATTAAACTTGTATTTTATTCCGTTTACTTTGATAAAAAAGAGCTTTTCATCTTTATTTATGCTAAGCACCTCAAGATTGTATGATTTACAATCTTTAATAATGTGAAATACATTTTCTTTAACTTTTATTACGTCCCACTCAAATTTTTCATCATTAATTACTCCTGATTTAGCATCTTTCTCAAGACTGATTTTAAACTCTTTATTATCCTCACCTACAACTTTAATATCGCTCATCTGATTAAATTTTATTTCATCAAAGATATGTAAACTGAATTACATCAAAAAAACGAACTTTGTAATTATTTTATTTTTTTATGCAGTTAAATTTTAAAAAAGTCGGAGAAGGTGAAGCTCTAATTATTTTGCATGGCTTATTTGGCTCATTAGATAATTGGTTAACACTGGCGAAAAAATTGGGTGAACATTTTGAGGTTTTTATTGTGGATGCCAGAAATCACGGGCAATCTCCTCATTCAGATGAGTTTAGTTATGAAGTAATGGCCGATGACCTTTATGAATTTATGATGCAAAATAATATTGTTGAGCCAATTGTTTTAGGACACTCTATGGGTGGAAAAACAGCCATGCAATTTGCCATGAACTATCCCAATCAGCTATCAAAATTAATCGTGGCCGATATTGCTCCAAAAGCTTATCCGGTACATCATGCTATCATTTTAGATGCTATGTTAAGTTTGGATTTTAATGAAATAAGAACCCGAAAGGATGCAGACAACTATTTAAGTAAAACCATAAGTGATTTTTCTACCCGTCAGTTTTTACTAAAAAACCTGTACTGGATAGCACAGGATAAATTAGCCTGGAAATTTAACCTCCCTGTAATCAATGCGGCTATTGAGCTAATGGGAGTTGAAACTGAAAATATTTCACCATTCGATAAACCCACTCTTTTTATTAGAGGAATTAAATCAGATTATGTTATGGATAACGACATAGAAATGATAAAAAATATTTTTACAAAAGCAGTAATAAAAAGTATGGATTGCGGACATTGGCTACATGCCGAAAA
>CAYRAD010000368.1:0-2987 GCA_964422135.1 uncultured Vicingus sp. | reverse complement strand
TTCCCGAAGCTCCCAACGATGGAAAGCAATACGCTCGTAAAGATTTAGGATGGGAGGAGGTTGTAGCCAGTGGAGCGGCTGGAGCTTTGCCGGTAATTGTTTTAACGAGTACAGATGATACTCAAGTGTTTACAAGGTCATCACCATACACAATAGAATGGAATGTTGAGGAAGAAAAAGACTCAGGATTTACCCATAGCAATATAACTAACAACGAAGAGATAGAAGTTGATGACAACAGTACTTATCTATTTGGTGGTACAATACGAGTATTTAATTCTAATGACCAACGAACACAACCAACTGTAAAAATAATTATAGACGGCACTTTACAGGATTGGAATTTAGCGAGTGGTTATATTAGAAATGCAGGAAGTGCATCTGACTATTGGACTTTTGACTTTACATTTATACCCATTAAACTTAATTCTGGTCAAAAAATTAAATTACAGGTATCTCACGAAGATGCTAACCCCACTACTTTTGATTCAACATTTATCGGTACTGAATCATATTTATGGGGTGTTAAGCTACAAGGTGCAACAGGTGAAAAGGGAGACACGGGCGCAGGCTCAAATATAGTAATACAAGAAAACGATTCTACAATTGGAACCGTCACAGATACACTTAATTTTGAAGGATCTGGCGTTTCATCCGTTGTTGATGAAGGTGGAAACAAAACCACTGTAACGATAGATGGAGGCTCTGGGTTGGATGCACTGGAAACCGCCACACTTGATGGTGATAACATTATAACACCTTCAACATTAAACTCTGACCAAGATGATTATAATCCTACGGGGTTTTCAACTTGCAATATGATAAGGCAGCAAATAAATGGGGACAGGGTTATAACAGGTTTTGAAGCCCCAGCGGCTGGGGTTAATAGAATATTTGCTATCACGAATTTATCCAATAGCGATAACATAAAATTTAAAAATAATGATTCATCAAGTAGTGCTGCAAATAGGTTACTTTTAAGAGATAATGGTCCAGATAAATCATTAAAAGAGAATGAAACAGGTATATTTTGGTATGACCATATCAGTAGTAGGTGGAGACCATATAATAGAATAGGGTAATGGCGAAAAAATTTTACAAAGAAGAAAACGAAAATGCTATAATTTATAGTGATTCACATCCACCAACATCACAGGACGGAAACGATTTTTTTGAAATAACAGACCAAACAGAATTAAATTATCTTTATTTAAAGCGCGATAAAAAGTTAAAAGAAGATGGACTATCTTATGTTGCTGAATTTAAAGTTCAAAATTTTGGTGTTAAAAAAAGGGATGGGACATTAACCGATTCAAATATTGACTTTTTATACACTAAATTGTCTCAATTATTAATAAGGCTCGAAGATGGCAACTGGGAGGCTGCTTTGTTTTATTTAAATAATCACCTAAACACTATTACTCAAGCAGATATAGACAACGGATATACACAAGAGATTCACGATAAATTTATAAATGATATTAATAACTATTTAAATCAGTAATTATGAAAAAGACTAAAATATATTGGATTGAAATTGAAGATGGTGAGCCTGTTTTGAGGTCAGGATGGGTAAATGGTAGGCCAAATGTGCTGCCGTCTAAAGGCTAATGAACTACTTTTTATTAGCTTATTGGATTATATCGAGTACAGTTCCTTATTATCTCGATAGTTCGGAGCTATATTTTTTACTGAGTAACATTTCTTTTGTTGTAATCATCTGTTATTCTTATTTAAAAACAGAAAAAAGCACATTGAATTTTGCTTTATTTTTAATATTATTTGGGATCTATTTAGTAGATAGTTTTCTGTGGGCGTGTGAAATGATTGAAATAAATAACATAGAGACTCCGACATACAGTGTGATAGCTGTAATTCTGTCGTTGATATTTGTTGCTTATTTTAAAAACAAATGGGATTGGAAAAAACTACCAACAGAGCCATACGATAATAATAAATTACAAGCTGTTTACTCTAAACCTGGAGATTTCCCTACTTTATTAGGTAGTTTAATATATTTTGATCCAAAAGGGAGTGTTAAATATACTTATGGAGGCAAAGTTATTCGATTTAAAAGGGGTGAAAAATTCCCTGTTTTGCAGGATTTTAAACCTAAAGAGAGCGATAAAATACAAACAATAAAAGGCTCAAAGGAATATTTCTATAAAAGATATGAAGAAATAAAGCATAAAAAATATAATTTATTTAGTTTTAATTGTAGAAATTTGTTTATATGGAATTAGGAGGAGCGGGATTTTTTACGTTTGTTGTAGGGGGGTTGTTAACGTTATTTGGTTTCCTTTTGCGTTATTGGTTTAAAAAACTAAACGAGAGCCAAGATAGGATAATTAACAATTTAGGTAATAATAGGGTTACTTTAGCTAAACAAGAGATAGCAACAGCAGCACTAAAGGAATATAATGAAGATTCACAAAAAAGAATCTTTAGAGAGATTCACACATTATCAAAAAGCATGAATAGTTCTCTTGAAAAGGTAATCGAAAAAACAGAAAAAAACACTGCGGACATTGCTAATTTAAAAAGTGCTAATATGTTTATCTCAAAAGAAATAAAAGATTTAAGGCGTGGAAAAGGATAATGAATTAATCTCAATAGTGTCATTTGTAGCTGAGGTAAAAAAAGAATCCTTAGAGCTATTTGAGAAGTTTCTACCTTATGTTAACGATGAGCAGGATAGGATATGTGATTTAATGGAGGTTGATACTCAGAGAACTAATGCAAAACAATGTGCATTGATTGCAATAGCTGAGAAGATGAAAACAGCTATTAAGTTTAGAGGTTGTGAAGATTTTGATAATCATTGGAGCAAATTACTTGCAATAAAAATAGAATTAGAGAAAATATGATAGGATTATTATTAATAATTTCTATATTTGTAGAAATCACTCGCAATGATTAAAGACGTAAACCGAGAATGTAAAGATTCTCGAAGCATGAAAAGCCTTAACAGTTGCGAGATGTTAAGG
>CAYRAD010000367.1:0-3008 GCA_964422135.1 uncultured Vicingus sp. | reverse complement strand
GTAAAAGTTTAAACGAAACCAAAGCCGAAGATTATCACTTAGAAAGATATCATCGTGTTTTTACCGAGTTAAGAGCGTTTGTTCAGTGTAAAGATTTTTGTGCGTTTATGGGCAAAATAACAGGTATTGAAAACATGTATGTTCCGGAAGGTTCTTACGGTTCAGGGGTGCATCAGGGAGCAAATGGTAGTTACGTTGATGTTCATATTGATTACAATGTTAGTACTGAACATAATGCCTGGCGAAGAATTAATTTATTGATTTATTTAAACAAGAACTGGCAAGAAAGTTTTGGAGGTGATATTGAGCTCTGGAACAAAGAAATGACTAAATGTATTGTTAAATATCCTCCGCTCTTTAACCGTGCTGTCATTTTCTATACCGATGATAATTCACCACACGGTTATTCCAAAATCAACGTTCCTGAAGGAGAAAGCAGGAAATCATTTTATACGTATTTCTATACCGACATAGAGGAAGGTGTAAAATATAGGGATTCAAAATTTTTATCCCGCCCGGATGATGCTATATCTAAAAAAGTAGCCACAAAAGTAAAAGAAGGGCTTAAAATCAAAATAAAGAAAATGATGTACAAATTGGGAATGAAAACGCTCGATTTTCAGGATAAGAATACAAAATAATTTAACTTTTTTACTTTTAGGAATTGATAATGCTATACTATTTCGACTGATACATATCATATTTATACCTTAATTATTTCCTAATTTTATCAGCTGTTACAGCGTCTTTATGTATATAAAATTCAAATTATTTCTTAAACGATTATTTTATCAAAAGCCTGTTATTTGGCCTATACTTGAAACTCTTCAAGGTTTTAAATACGCACTTAATTATTTTTATTACTACAAGATATTAAAAGGTGAAAAAGGTTTTAGTGTTAGAGAAGTTAATGTTGAATTCGCCTGCCAGTGTAATTTGAGATGTCAGTTCTGCTCTTTAGATCACAATAAACCAAAAGAAATAATAACCTCTGAGATTTTAGAAAAATTCTTAATCGGTTTTATCAATGATAAAAGATATGGAAGCATTAAACGAATAAACCTTTATAATGGAGGTGAAGTACTTTTGCATCCCAAACGCTTAGAAATGTTGGGGCTTATTAAAAAATATAAAGACCTTGCAAAACAGAAAAATCTTTCATTTCCAGAGGTCCACATGCTTACCAATGGTATGCTGTTGCGCGAAAAATTAAGTGACGACATTATAGATATTGATGTTGTTGATTTGCTCGGAATTAGTTTTGACGGTGGAACTCCGGAAGCTTTTGAAGAAATGAGGGTAAATGCAAAATGGGATATCTTTTATAAAAATATCAAAGATTTTGACAGGATAAGAAAAGAGAAAAAAAGCGAGGTAAAAATATCTGCCATATCCTGCATCCCCGGAGATAAACCCCGAAGTTTAGATTGGATGCATCCACAGTTCAGAGAGTTATATACTATTTTGGACTGGTACGAATTAAGAAGATTACACAATTGGGCTGGAGATATTGAAGGGGTTAAAGTAAGGAATAAAAAACATAAGATCGGATGTACTTTACTAATGGAACAAATGGTATTACTGCCTAATGGAGATGTTACTATATGCTGTAACGACCTTAATTCCAAGCAGGTTATTGGAAATATTAAAGAAACCGATTTTGTCGATATCTACAAATGTGAGGAAAGAAAGAAATTCCTAAAACTACTTTTACAAGGTAAAAAAGAACAAATTCCTTTGTGTCGAAATTGTGAGACTTTTTAGATACTAATTCCTTAAATTTTCTAGCTCGAAAGATTTTAAGATTTTAATCTTGCTCCCCTTTATCTCTATTAATTTTTCATCTTTAAAATCTGAAAGTGTTCTGATTACTGTTTCTGTTGAAGTACCCACCAAACTGGCCAATTCGTTTCGTGTAATAGCCATTACAAAATCTTCAGTACTTTCTCCTTTATATTTTTTTTCTAACTCAATTAATGAATCCGCTACTCTCTTTCTTACTGAGTTGTAAGCAAGATTAAGTAATTTCTCTTCTTTTTCGATGATGTTATGGGTCAGCATCTTTATAAATCTGTTGGATACTTCTCTATTGCTAAATAGCAAGTCGGTAAATTCCTCTTTCTGAATTTTTAATATTTCTATATCATCCATTGTCTCTGCAGATTCCATATATCTATCCCCTTCTAGTATAGATAAGTAACCAATAAAATCCCCAGGTCCATTTAACGCTACACTATATTCTTTAGCATCATCATTAATCTTGTAAGTTCTTACTCTTCCAGAATTAATGAAGTAAATTGCATTGGCAAAATCTCCTTCATAATAAATAATCTCTTTCTTTTTATAATGCCGGATTCGCTTATTTTCAGCCAATTTATCTAATTTATCTATCCCTTTCGCATCATCTAAAAAATCGGATATTCCTTTTAAATTGTTTTCATAACTTAATTTTAAACGTTCACTACGCTCTATCCTACTTTTTATGGCTGTTAAAAGTTCTATTTCTTCGAAAGGCTTGGTAATGTAGTCGTCAGCCCCCATGTTCATACCCTTTCTAAATTCACTTTTCTCAGCTTTTGCCGTTAAAAATACAAATGGAATGGTACTGGTTTTTGGATCATTACTCAATACGGCCAATACTTCATATCCATCCATCTCAGGCATCATAATATCACAAACTATTAAGTCTGGGATGTGCTCTTTAGCTATATCCACGCCATCCCTGCCATTCGAAGCAGTTAATACATTATAGTTTGCCAATTCAATAATCTCGGCAGTATTCTCTCTCATTTCGAGATTGTCTTCTAATAATAAAATCGTTTTTTTCATATTAAAATATTTGGAATAATTATAGAAAATGTTGTTCCAACATTCTCTTTACTTTCTGACAAGATCATCACTGTTTTACCTTCTTCTTCTAAAGTTTTGATTTTATTTTGATAACTTTTTAAACTAATTTTTAACTCTTCCATTAATTTTGGATTGCCTAAATAATATTGTTTATTGGT
>CAYRAD010000366.1:0-3030 GCA_964422135.1 uncultured Vicingus sp. | reverse complement strand
AATTAATTCTTTATAGGTATTGATAACATAAGGTTCGAACGAATAAAAATCTTTTCTATACAGCATTACTCTTCGTGTCAGGTCAAGAACTTTATAAAGTACTTGTGGTCGTTTCAAAACAATATCGTTAATCTCATATTTTTTAAGCAAATTATCAATAATCTTCTGAAGGTCTTTTTCTTCAGCAGTTATGCGTATCTCATTCAATTCTTTTTTAATGAAGTTGTAAGCGATATCGGTTTTTTCATTTTCGTTAACCAGTTCTTTATTGGCTTTCCATTTCTTGTAGATTTCTTTTATGGAAGGGGAAAATTCAATGTCAGATTTATCTATTTGCAGGTGGTAAATGTTATTTAATAACTCGTACTGTTCATTTTCGATGGCTGTCTGCTCGGCTTTAAGTAAAAAACGCCAAGCTAACTCATTGCTTTTATTGTTAAAAAGATAAGTAGAAAGTGAAATCAATCCTGAAATAGAAGATGTAGCGGTAGTATCGTCATCAATTTGTTTGAGAACAATAAAGTCTGTTAAATGCTTTAATAGTCTTTTCCGTAGCGTGTGATAAGCAACTTTATTAGGTGTTTTGTATAGTTTAGCTACAATATCTTTTGAGAAAGTTTGTAAATTGATTAGCTCAAAAAGATTAAGGTCTTTTCGTTGTTTTTTGCTTTTTTGCCTGTTTATAAAAATCCGAAATTCCTTTTTGTCATCTTCGGATAAAGTGTTGACCAATTCCTGTAATTTATCCATTTGTTAAAGTCAGTAAATCATTTTTTAAAACTACTATAAATAATGAGTTTTAACAAATTTTAACACAGAATAAAAAGTCAGTAAAAATAAATTATTCGTTTGATTTGTTTTTTATTGCTTTCTATGTTTGTTGGGAATTTTAAAACCTAACACAATGGAAGCACTTATCATTTTATTATTACTCGTAATCATAGCCTTGCCGATTATTTTATTGGTTTGGTTTAAAGTTTCATTAAGTAGTTTAATCAGGGATGTAATCAACAAAGTTAATTCCCTTCATATTAAGATTGACAATTTAGAAAAGTTTAAAGAAGTGGAGGAGATAGTTCCTGAAGACGATAACGTTTCTATTAATGAAAGTTTGTTGACATTAATGGAAACTCTTCCTGACAAAGAAGAAAAAAAGATAGAGGATATTGAGGAATTGAGAAAAAAATGGGGAGAAGAAATTATTAAAGAAAAAAGTGAAGAAAAGGTTGAGTCTAAAGAGGAGAATGTTGAAGATAGGAAAGAAAAAATAGAGGAAAGAAGAGAACAGATACCGAATCCGTTTAAAAAGGCTGCTTTTGTAAAGCCAAAAAAGAAAAAAAGAGACATCGAAAAATTTATCGGAGAAAATCTGATTAATAAAATAGGAATAGGGGTTCTGGTTTTAGGAATTGCTTATTTTGTAAGGTACGCCATAGATAAAAACTGGATAGGAGAAGTGGGTAGAGTTGCTATAGGAATGTTGTCCGGAGGGTTATTGGCTTTTATAGCTCATAAAATCAGAAAAACATATAAAGCATTTAGTTCGGTATTGATAGGAGGGGCTATGGCAGTTTTTTATTATACCATTTCCATAGGGTTTCATGATTATCATTTACTTTCACAACCCGTTGCTTTTGGCTTAATGGTATTGATTACTGGATTTTCAGTATTGCTGTCAATTAGTTACGATAAAAAGGAATTAGCAATTCTGGCTTTGGTTGGAGCTTTCTCAACTCCTTTAATGGTAAGCAATGGTTCTGGTAATTACATTATCCTCTTTACTTATTTAGGGATAGTAAATATTGGAATGTTGGTGTTGGCTTATTTCAAGAAATGGAATGTTATCAATATCCTTTCATTTGCTTTTACCACCTTGCTTTACGGAGTCTGGTTTGCTAAAGAAATAGTAGGGGTAGAATTACCTCCTTACAAAGGAGCCTTTGTATTTTCCAGTATGTTTTATATTATCTTTTTCTTTATGCATATCATTAATAATGTTAAAGAAAAAAGAACATTTAAAGGCTATGAGTTTGTATTGATGCTACTTACAACAGCTCTCTACTACGCAGCAGGAATGTCTGTCCTTCATTTATCAGGGCATGATAATATGAAAGGTTTATTTACTATTGGTTTAGGAATCTATAATTTAATTTTTGCCTATCCTTTATTTAAAAAGAATAATGTAGATAAATCTCTAATTTATCTTTTAATAGGAATGGTATTGACATTTGTGAGTTTAGCGGCTCCTGTACAGTTAAAAGGCAATTACATTACTATGTTTTGGGTGGCCGAAATGAATGTATTGTTATGGTTGGGGCAAAAATCAAAGATTAGGTTTATTAAGTTAAGTTCATTGATTATCTTATGTCTAATGTTAGTTAGTTTGTTAATGGATTGGCAACAGATCTATTTCGATTATTCGATAAAATCGCTTGCCATAATAATTAATAAAGGATTTATCACAACAGCATTTGCTATTCTTGGAATCGGAATTTATAATAGAGTATTGAATAATGAAAAAGAAGAAAACATATTTCCGGGATTCAGTATTGCTTTCTTAAAGAACATGTCTAAAATAGTGATAGCTATACTGATTTACTTTGTAGGTATGATAGAGATTGATTTTCAGTTAAAAACCAGGATTGGATATGATGCTTTAAATATATTGAGTATTGCTGGATATACTTATTTATATTTTATTGGATTATCACTATATACCAAAAAAATTAAATATTCGGTTTTAGAAAAAGTGATAGCTGTAGCATCCATATTTTTAATGGTTACTTATCCTTTTTTTAATGGTTTTGAGCAAAATATAAGAGATAATTATTTGTTGGGAAATTATTCAATAGGAACATTAACTGTACAATATGCTAATTTATTTTTTATTGCTACAATGGGTTTTTTGTTTACTAAAAGTATCAGAAAATGGTATGGCTTGCGTTCCGATTTCGGTAAAGCAACAGTCTGGGGAATGGCGATTCTTGGTTTAATAGTTGCCAGTATTCAGCTAAATCATCAAACTGTACT
>CAYRAD010000365.1:0-3054 GCA_964422135.1 uncultured Vicingus sp. | reverse complement strand
AATCTAGTATTTAAAAGTGTCAATGAATTTTATGCTTATATTAATGAAGTTGTTGTTAATCAAACCGAGAAATTCATGTCTTCTTCTCAGTTTTATGATTACTTAACGGATAAAATATCCTACCGCTTAGATGAAAATAAGAAAAAAGCACTGCTAAGATTTCTTAATTATATAAGGAAGAATGAATTAACTTCTATTAATATATAGATAGCTGTTGAAAATATTATTTTTTATACGCTACTAATTCACTATTTTTGTTAAGCTTCAAAGGTATTATTTACTCATCAATAGTTACTGTTGTTTTGAGTGTAAAAATTTAAAAAATGAAAAAAAATATTCTATTAGTTATAATCCTGTTCAATATTGTTGGCAACATGGTTTATGCTCAGGACGATGATAAAAAAACAGGAAAGCTAGCCTATAAATATAAAATGCAGGATGCAAGGCATAAATTTTTAACAGATGGAAATGTGAGAGAATCTCTTAATATTTATAGAGAGTTACTGAAGGATTATACCAATGACGCAATGGTGAATTACAGGATAGCCGAATGCCATTATAAGTTAAAGAATTTTGATTTGGCAGTTGAATATTTTCAGAATGCAAGAAAATTAAATGATAAAGTGGATGATGATTTGTATTTTAATTTGGCTCAGGCCTACCATAGAAATAATCAATTGGATGAGTCACTTGAGGCTTACAATAAATATAATTCCATAGCAAAAAAACGTGACAGAAAGTTCCATCAGATAACGAATAGAATATCACAGATAGATTTTGCTAAGAAAATGATAGCCAATCCGGTTAATGTTAAAATAGAAAACCTTGGTAAAAGTATCAACTCCAGAGGAGGAGATTATGCACCTTCGATTTCTGCCGATGGCAGAACTATGATTTTTACTTCAAGAAGATCTGATACCAAAGGGGGAGAAGTTGATAAGGCAGGAGATTATAAATATTTTGAGGATATTTATATTTCTGAATGGGATACAGTTGATAATACTTGGGGTAGAGCTAGACCGATTGAAGGAAAATTAAATACCGAAGGGCATGATGCAAGCTTAAGTATAGCTCCAGATGCAAATAGCATTTATATTTATAGAAATGATGGTGAAGTGTATATTGGTGATATTTTTGTTTCTAAAAAAACATTAAGCTCAGGGTCTTGGGGAACACCAAAAGCTCTGGAAAAACCTATTAATACTTCGTATTTCGAGAGTTCAGCATGCCTTTCTGCTGATGGAAATAAACTGTATTTTGTGAGTGAACGTGAAGGTAAAAAATATGGAGCTCAAGGTAAAGGTGATATTTATGTTTCGGAAAGAATTTCTAAAACTATGTGGGGTGAACCAAAGAATTTAGGGCCTGTAATTAATACACCGGATGATGAGATTTCTGTTTTTATTCACCCTGATGGGAAAACTTTATTTTTTAGTTCTAAAGGTCATTTATCAATTGGAGGATTAGATATTTTTATGTCTAAATTACAGGACGATGGAACCTGGTCAAAACCCGAAAATTTAGGGTATCCTATTAATACCATTGATGATGATGTTCATTTTATTTTAAGTACAGATGGGAAGACCGCTTATTACTCTTCTGTAAAGGAAGGTGGTTTAGGAGAAAGAGATATTTATAAAATTGATTTAACTAATTATCCTATTTTAGCTGATGGAGTTGCAACAAACCTATCTATCTTAAAAGGCGTTATTAAAAGTGGAGATGATAAAGTTGAGGCCAACATTGAATTTAAGGATGAATCAGGGAAAGTCGTTGGTAAGACTGTTTCTAATGAATCAGGAAGCTATTTTATCACATTGGGGGGAGATAAGAAATATACTGCAACAGTTACTGCCAATGGATATGATTCACAAACTATAAAAATAGACCTTCCAATGGGTAAAGGAGAAACTTTTATCAAAGAAGAGAATATTGAATTGATAAAAATTATCACTCCCGAAAAGTAATGTTTCACCGAAAAGGGATATACATTGATAAACAAAACAATAAGTACAAAAAGTACATATCTTTATTATTTTCTGAAGTTGGAGATTGGAAACCTCTTCCAAAAATAAATTTTGTTGCGTTAACTAAAGTACAAGGTAGTCAAACAATGCACTCTTCCAGAACAATGGGAAATTCATCCACTTTTAAATTTGATTTATTTTGTGTGTATTTATGTGCTGATGCTAAAAGAAAAGTGTTGGTTTGTAAATCAAAAAATAAAAGAGAAGCTATTAGTCTTGCAACTTCAATCTCAGATTATCTTGATGTAAGTTTATCTAATTATATAAAAGAGAGTTAAACTGTTCTCAAAAATTTAATCATTAAACCTTTTATTTTTTCAAGTTGGTTGATTATAGTTTGAGCTTCAGTTTGTCTAATTTTAAATTGAATCACTCCTTTTTCTTCTAATGTTTGAGAAATTATTTCTAATTTATTTTTTTTGATAAAATTCATTACCTCACTCATAATTTCATAACCGAACTGAATTTCATAGCTATCATCAACTGTCCGATTAATAATTTTAGAATTATTTAAAGCATCTTTAGCAGCTTCTCTATAGGCAGTAATTAAACCACCAACACCCAATTTTGTTCCTCCAAAATAGCGGACAACAATAATGGCGATATTGCTTAACTCAAAAGATTGTATTTGACCAAAAATAGGCTTACCAGCTGTACTACTTGGTTCTCCATCATCATTCATTCTATAATGATTCTCATCTAACCCTAATTTGTAGGCATAGCAATGATGTCTTGCATCATGGTATTCTTTTTTGAACTCTTTCAGTCGTTCTTTAAATTCATCTTCAGAGAAAACAGGAAAAGCAAATGCTAGAAATTTACTTCCCTTTTCTTTGTATATGCCTTCAGATGGAGCTGCTATGGTTTTGTATTGGTCAGACATTATAAAAAAGTAATCATATAAATACTAATTACTGCAAACCCTAATCCTATCCAATTAGATAATGTTAGTTTTTCTTTGAAAAAAACCAGACCAACTAAAGCAGATCCAATTACAACTCCCATACTCACCACAGGGAAAACCTGA
>CAYRAD010000364.1:0-3077 GCA_964422135.1 uncultured Vicingus sp. | reverse complement strand
GAAATTCTTCTAATTTTCCTAATAGTTCCATTATAATTAATTATCTATATTATTTTAAACCTGGTTTCTCTTGTCTCAATATTTAAATCGCTTTGGCTTCGTTGTGTAACAAATTAACCAACTCTTCTACATTTTCAGCATCCACGTATTTACATCCTGATTTAGCAGGTGGCAAGGTAAAGCCTTTTATGATTGTTGAATTAACTGCTTCTGCAGCCGGCACAACAGTTAAGGGCTTTGTACGTGCCGACATAATTCCTCTCATGTTAGGAATCCGTGCTTCCGCCATTCCTTTTGAAGCACTTAAAATAAAAGGAGTGTTCACTTCAACAACTTCAATACCTCCTTCAATATCTCTTTCTATAGTAGCTGTATTGCCATTCATATCCATTTTAGACGCTAAAGAAACATAAGGACATTCCATTAATTCTGAAGCCATACCGGCAACCTGAGAACCATTATAATCGATGGTTTCTTTTCCGAAAAGAACCATATCATAACTCTGGTCTTTGGCATAATTGGCGATTTGCTTGGCCACATATAAGGCATCTGTTACATCTGCATCTATCCGAACTGCATCGTCTGCACCTATTGCTAAGGCTTTTCTAATAATCGGGTCATTATCTGCTCTTCCAACATTTAGAACAGTAACCGTACCTCCGTTAGCTTCTTTCAACTCCAAACCTCTCACCAATGCATACCACTCATCATAAGGGTTTACAATAAATTGTACACCACCTTCATTAAATTTGGTATCGTTATCGGTAAAGGTAATTTTAGTAGTTGTATCAGGAGCTTTACTTATACATACTAATATTTTCATAGTTAAATTTTAGTTAATTCTTTTTCTTCAATCAGCCACGAAATTAATAATAAATGCTTGAATAAAAAACATGATATTTATCAACATCAATTGCTCCTTAACTTTAGTTTTTTGAGCGTAAAAATACCTTTATAAAATGGTGAGTGGTTATTTTAATTCATCGCTAAAAGAGTGATGCGTGGTGAGGGCTGAGTAGTGAGCGAAAGGTTCTAAAATTCTGATTTACCGATACTTACACTTAATTTTTGCTCATAGTCTTGTTGAATCCACTTTAAATAGTTCTCGGTACTTTTGCATATACAATAGGAATACAAACGAATACGGTAACTAATATCTTCGCTTAATAATTGAGCCAGTTCTCTGGCTTCAAAAATATCCGAGCTGTTTTCCACACACATTTTGGTGTGTTGTGCTAATGATCTTTCCAATACCACTTTTGATCGTAAGCCTTTTCTTTTTACGTCTGCAAACTCAGCTTCCACATCAAAACTGATGTCGGCTGTTTTGGCAAACCGGGAACGTAGTTCATCATTCATAACGTATTTAAAATTCTTTTCTATTTCAGTGTCAGGTGTAATGTTTTGTAAATAAAAATCAGGCGAACGAAAGATTTCATTCCAATCCACCATGCCATCCCACAGGCCAAACCTTTTTACATTATTTCCTAAATCAATTATGGTAAAGGTATCTTTATCGGGCAATACCCTCGAACCCCGGCCTATCATTTGAAAATACAAAGTGAGTGATTTTGTGGCTCTGTTTAAAATAATGGATTCAACCGTTGGCTCATCAAACCCTGTAGTTAGTATGCCCACCGAAGTAAGTATGGCATCCGGTTTATTTTTAAACCACTTGATAATTTCTTTTCTTTCGGCAGGGGTATTTTTATTGTCGAGGTGTTTTATTTCGTAACCAGCTTTGGTAAAAACTTCCAATACACTTTGTGAGGTTTCTATACCACTATTAAAAATAAGTGTTTTTTTACCCAACGACCTTTCTTCATATGCGTAAAGCAATTTCTGAAGCATCGGATAATCACCATACAACAGGTCGGATGAACGTATGGTATAATCTCCATTTGCCCCAATGTTAAGAGAACTCAAGCCTACATCGTAACAATAGGTTTCCGGTTGGGATAAAAATTTATTTTTAATCAAATAAGAGATGGATTCTCCAACTATCAGCTCATCATAATTCTCGTACATCGGTAGCTTTATGTTGGAGCTTAATGGTGTTGCAGTAACTCCCAGCATCACACATTTCTCGAAATGATGATAGAGTTTACGGAAAGAGTTGTAATGGGCTTCATCAATAATAACCAACCCAATGTTCTCCAGTTCTATCATGTCATCCTGCAAACGGTTGTTAAGCGTTTCAACCATGGCCACAAAACACATGTAATCTTTCTGATCGGGTAATTCTTTTATCTCACTGTTGATGATTTTATTCTTAACATGGAAGTCCTCCAACATTCTGGAAGTTTGTCCGCAAAGCTCAATCCGGTGGGTTAGAATCAGTACTTTTTGTTGTTTCTTGGCAATGTATCTTCGGGCTATTTCAGAAAAAATTACGGTCTTCCCTCCTCCTGTTGGTAACTGATAGAGTAGATTATGGTTGTCTGGTGCCTCCGCTAAAGACGAGAAAATTTTATCCATTCCTCTAAGCTGATACTTGTATAGTATTTTACTTTTTTTTATTGGAACGATACTTTCTATAACTTCTGACATCTAATTTAAAAGGGGTAGCAAAGTTAAGCACTATTAATGCTTTTGAAGTAAATTTTACATAAAATAAAAAATATTGTCTGAAAAACAGTGTGTTATAAGGTTATATTAAGGATAAAAATTTATTAATTCCACCTGACCTGCTGAGAAGGGCATTTTACTTCGCCATACTGGCAATAGATACAACATTCATCAGCATTTGCCTGAATTACTTCCCTGCAATTATTGCACTGATATACTCTGGGGATTTCTAAGGCCAACATATTTACACTTTGTGTTGAACCACATTGAGGGCAAGATAACTTGTTCTTATACAGAACTTCTAAAACTAAATGATTCATAATGCTATTTTAGTTTTTACACAGGAAAAATAATAAATTGTTGCTCTTATTTTAAAACTGAGCATTTAAGTTTTTAACAATTATATTATAAAAATTCTAAAAAACTGAAATCTAAATACAATCGATTTTAACATTAATATTGCCAACAAAATAGTTATTTTTACGAAGAATTTTAGGTAAATAATTTTA
>CAYRAD010000363.1:0-3081 GCA_964422135.1 uncultured Vicingus sp. | reverse complement strand
TAAACTCAGTAGTTACTATTGGTTTTAAATCATACACATCCTGATAAGTAATGTGTCTTTCGTCTGGTCTCGGATGAACTGTAATACCCTGAGCTCCAAATTTTTCACAATCTTTGGCTACTTGTATTAAATCGGGCAAATTATTTCCTCTTGCATTTCTTATTGTAGCTACTTTATTAATGTTTACACTTAACTTGGTCATAGCAATAAATTTGTACTTTTGGCGTAGATAATCGTATAATTAGAGTACAAAAGTAAAAACTTATCAATTACAATGGTTGCTTCAGAATTAATATCTTATGACATTCCACCTTTAAAGCTGTCTGATACGGGTACCAAAGCTTTAGGCTGGATGGAAGAATTTAAAACTTCAGAACTACCCGTTGTAAATAAGGGGAAGTACGTTGGATTGATTAGTGAATCAATTATATTGGATAAAAATAATTTAGATAAAGTTATTGAGAGTTATGACTTAACTTTTAATAAACCTTTTGCGAGTCAGGATCAACATCTTTATGAAGTAATTTCATTAATCGTTCAAAACGACATTAGTGTTTTACCGGTTATCAATCAAAATCAACAATATTTAGGATTAATTACCATTAAAAGGATTATACAATATTTTTCACAGATTGTATCAGTTGCTAATGTTGGAAGTGTTATTACACTGGAAATTAATATTAACGATTACTCCTTAGCGGAGATTGCCAAATTGGTTGAATCTGAAGATGCTAAAATATTATCTTCATTTATTACCTCGCAACCCGACTCTAAAAAACTGGAGATAACCTTAAAAATTAATAAAACAGAAATAAGCAGAATTCTTCACACCCTGGAAAGATTTAATTATAACATTGTAGCTTCTTATAACGAAAACGAATACCATATTGACCTTCAGGAAAGATACGATGAGTTTATGCGCTTCTTAAACACATAAAATGTTATTTCAAACATTTAAATTTTCTTTAGTACTATTTATTTTGTTAAAGTGTGTTTCAACCTCTTTCGCACAGGAAGATTCTGTTCAAACGAACATCATAAAAGAGATTAAAATAATCGGCAATAAAACCACAAAGGAAAAAATAATCATCAGAGAAATTCCTTTTATGATTGGAGATACAATTGCTTCGTCAGACCTGAATAAAGTATTGGAACGAACAAAAAGTAATTTATTAAATACGCTACTGTTTAATTTTGTTACGGTTGAGCCGGTTTATTTTGATGACACCCATATTTCGATTTATATCACCGTTGAGGAGCGTTGGTATTGGTGGCCTATTCCAATATTCAATGTAGAAGAGCCCAATTTTAATACCTGGTGGCAAACAAAAGACCTTGAAAGGATAAATTACGGAATGTTTCTGGCAAAGGAGAATTTCAGAGGACGAAAAGAAACGCTTGCTTTTAAATTTCAAGGTGGTTACACAGAGCAGACCGGAGTGAGATATACAATACCCTATATCAACAAAAAGAAAACAAATGGGTTAAGCATGAGGTTAAGTTATAGCAGAAATCATGAGGTAAATTATAACATTAGTAATAACCAAATTGACTATTACAGATCTGATAATGATTATTTAAAAAAAGAAATACAAGCTAATATAGGTTATGAGATTAGACCGAAACTGTATAATAAACATTCTTTTTCTGGTGAATATACTAATGTTCAGGTAACAGATTCTGTTATTGTATTAAATAGGGATTACTTATCTGAAGCTAAGAACGATATGAAATTTATAACCTTGTATTACACTTTCAAAAGAGATACCCGTAACTTTAAAAGCTACCCGACAACCGGTTATTATTTTGATTTTCAAATTGTTAAAGACGGTATGGGAATCATGGATAAAAAATTAAATGCCCTTTCTTTTTCATCACAGATTAGAAAATACTGGCAATTAAGTGATCGGTTTTATTTTTCGGGATCTGTTAAAACTATGCTCACAGTTAAACCAAGCCCGTACTATTTTTATAATACTGTTGGGTTTTCCAACGATTTTATAAGGGGATATGAACTTTATGTTATCAACGGACAGAATAGTTTATTAATGAAAACCCAGTTAAGATATGCTTTGGTAAAAAACAAAATTTTTAAATTCAATGCTATACCTGCCGATAAGTTCAATAAAATTCCTTTGGCTATTTATTTAGGAGCTTTTTTTGATTCAGGATACATTGATTCAGATATTAATTATAGAAATAATTCTTTAATGAATGAACCATTATACGGAAGTGGTGTTGCTATTGACGTAGTAAGTTATTACGACATGGTTTTTAGGATGGAGTACACCATCAATAAATTAAACGAAAAAGGACTCTTTTTACACTTTATCGCTCCGATTTAAATTATTGATTAATTTCACACTATAAAACGCCAGAAAGTGAAGATTGCAATATACGGTAGGAAACTAGCAAAAAATTATTTATCCTTTGTCAATGGACTTTTCGATAATTTATTAGAAAAGAAAATTAAAGTGGTGGTGTACAAACCATTTTATGATTTTTTAAGCCAACAAAAACAAATCAATTTAGACAAAAGGATTAAAGTTTTTGAAGGCCACAAGGATATTAGTACTGTTGATTATCTGTTTAGTATTGGCGGAGATGGAACATTGCTGGATACCGTTACATTGGTAAGGGATAGCGATATTCCAATTTTAGGAATCAATACAGGAAGGTTGGGTTTTTTAACCAGTGTTACAAATGAAGAAACAGATGAGGCTATTAACGAAATTATTGCTGGAAATTTTGAACTGGACTCACGAACATTGTTGAGCTTATACACTGATAAAGAAATTTTTGGCGAAGTGAATTATGCCTTAAATGAGATTACTTTACAAAAAAAAGACACCTCATCAATGGTAACAATTCACGCCTATTTGGGTGATGAATTATTAAACTCGTACTGGGCAGATGGGCTAATTATTTCTACACCAACAGGCTCTACAGCCTATTCATTGAGTTGTGGTGGGCCGATTATTCTTCCTTTATCCGGAAATATTATTGTAAACCCCATTGCTCCACACAATTTAAATGTTCGTCCAATTGTAATTCCTGACGATATCGAATTAACGCTTAAAA
>CAYRAD010000362.1:0-3116 GCA_964422135.1 uncultured Vicingus sp. | reverse complement strand
AGGCAAGTTGGAGTTGTTTTTTATGATTTTTTTAATTCGTTGTTTTTTGTGACTTATTTCGGTAGACCTAGTGTTAAAAATGACGAGGTCGAGTGATTATAAGTTGAAGCTAAAAGTTTAATTTCGCTTAATAATATTAAAATAATTATGATTCCATTTTCTCCACCACATATCAATCAAAAAGCGATTGACGAAGTTGTTAAAGTGTTAAAGTCTGGTTGGATAACAACAGGACCTCGAACAAAACAATTTGAAAAAGAGATTACTGCTTATTGTGGCAACCAAAATACTTTGTGTTTAAACTGTGCCACGGCTGGTTTAGAGATTATTTTAAGATGGTTTGGAGTAAAGGAAGGTGATGAAGTTATTTTACCTGCTTATACGTATTCAGCAACAGCTAATGTTGTAGTGCATTGTGGCGCAAAACCTGTTTTTGTTGATGTAAATGCTGTTGATTTTAATATCAATATTCAAGAAATTGAAAAAGCCATTACATCTAAAACAAAAGCAATTATGCCCGTTGATTTTGGGGGAATGCCATGCGATTATGAGGCAATAAATAAGTTAGTTCGGAAACTTAAAAGTCAGTTTATCGCTTCAACTCCTGAACAAAAAAAGTTAGGGAGAATTTTAGTGTTGTCAGATTCTGCACATTCTTTTGGTGCTAGTTATCAAGGAAAAAAAGCAGGCTCTTTAACAGATGTCTCTGTTTTTTCATTTCATGCAGTAAAGAATTTAACTACTGCTGAGGGTGGTGCTGTTGCTTTAAATTTACCTGAACCTTTTGATAATAATGAAATTTATAACAGTTTGTGCATAAAAACACTTCATGGGCAAAACAAAGATGCATTAGCAAAAACACAAAAGGGAAATTGGAAATACGATATTATTGAAGCTGGGTATAAATGCAACATGACCGATATTATGGCTGCAATTGGTCAAGTTGAGTTAGAAAGATATGACAGTGAAATACTGCCTAAAAGAAAGGCAATTTGTGAACGATATAATGAAGCGTTATCTCAATATTCATGGGCTCAACTTCCAGTATTTAAAGAAGCAAACAATACAATAGAAAGCAGTTATCATCTATATCCCCTTCGCGTAAAAGGAATTTCAGAAGAGCAACGAGATGAGATAATTAAGGAAATTTTTAATCATGACGTTTCGGTAAATGTGCATTTTATTCCTTTACCTTTAACAAGTTACTATTCTAAATTGGGCTATGATGTAAAAAAAATACCGGTAGCTATGAGTAACTTTTATAGAGAAATTTCATTACCAATCTTTTATGATTTAACTGAGGAAATGGTCGAGACTGTTTTAAATGTTGTAACACAATCAGTTGAAAAAATTCTTGCATGATAAAGCGGTTGTTCGATATCTTTTTTTCTTTTTTTGGTCTGGTAATTCTTTCCCCCTTTTTTCTTATTATTTCAGTAATTATTGTATTTGACTCCAAAGGAGGAATATTTTATAAACAAACTAGAGTAGGGTTAGATAACCAAGATTTTAGATTGTTAAAATTTAGGTCTATGAAAACAGGAGCAGATAAAAATAGCTTATTAACAGTTGGAGGAAGAGATAGTAGAATTACCAAAATTGGTTATTATTTAAGAAAGTATAAGCTAGATGAATTACCACAACTCATTAACGTTTTAATTGGCGAAATGAGTTTTGTAGGACCAAGACCTGAAGTCAGAAAATATGTAGAATTATATTCAAACGAACAACTTAAAGTATTATCTGTAAAGCCAGGAATTACTGATTATGCAAGTATTGAGTTCGCTAATGAAAATGACTTATTGGGGGATTCAGCGAATCCTGAACAACTTTATGTGAAGCAAATTATGCCAAAGAAACTAACGCTTAATATGAAGTATATTGAAGATGAAAGTTTGGGGACTGACATCAAACTAATTCTAAAAACAATAAAAAAGATTATAGGATAAAGTTAGCTATCTAACTTCTCATAGATGGAGTTGTTACTCTTAAATTCAGGAACTAATTTTTTCATTTCAGTCACAATGGCCATGTTGTCTTGTTCATTAAACAAACCTATCAGAGCAGCTATTTTTTTACTTACCTCATTAAAATCATATTTTTTAACTTGAGCGACCATTATTTTTTCATTTTTGGTAGGTAAGGTATTTTCTTTGTTGTTTAATAATTCTTCATACAATTTCTCTCCAGGCCTTAACCCACTATAAACTATTTGGATATCTCTACCTAATTCCAACCCAGATAATTTAATCATCTTCTTCGCTAAATCAACAATTTTAATCGATTTGCCCATGTCAAATACATATATTTCACCACCATTACCAATTGTGCCAGCTTCTAAAACTAATTGACAAGCTTCAGGAATGGTCATGAAAAATCTGGTTATTTCTGGATCAGTAACTGTAATAGGACCTCCTTTTTCTATTTGTTTTCTAAATAAAGGAATTACAGAGCCGTTTGAACCTAAAACATTTCCAAAACGGGTAGTAACAAAATCAGTTTCTACAGTTGTATTTAATGATTGTATATAAATTTCAGCAATTCGTTTAGATGCCCCCATGATGTTTGTCGGGTTAACAGCTTTATCGGTTGAAACCATTACAAAACGTTCAACATTAAATTCAACAGAAAGATCAGCAATGTTTTTTGTTCCTAATACATTAGTAAGAATTGCTTCAGATGGATTGTCCTCCATCAAAGGAACATGTTTGTATGCTGCTGCATGATAAACAATATTAGGTTTAAACGTACTGAACACATTATTCATTCGATCTTTACTTCTAATATCTCCAATTACTACTTCGCAAATTTTACCAGTACGTTTTTGGTTGATTTCAAATTCTATTTCATATAGAGGAGACTCTGCTTGGTCAACCAATATTACTTTTTTAGGGTTGTATTTAATAACTTGCCTTACAATTTCACTACCAATAGAACCAGCAGCACCCGTAATTAATATTACTTTATCAGATAATTGTTTTGATGTTTGTTTCTCATCTAACTTAATCTGAGAACGACCTAATAAGTCCTCGATTTTAACATCTTTTATCTGTTTAAAGCTCAATTCTCCATTAATCCATTTACTAACAGGTGGAACGGTTAACACCTTTACATTG
>CAYRAD010000361.1:0-3123 GCA_964422135.1 uncultured Vicingus sp. | reverse complement strand
TGGTTGCTGAAGCTGTTGGATCTGGTGGTGGAGTACAAATAATTGTTTGACAATCAACAACTTCTGTGGTTGTTAGGTTAGATACCACAGGCGTAAAACTTGATTTGGTTGAACCAGTATATTGGCTAGGTGTTATATTAGTAAATGAAGGAGAAAAAGCAGAATTTGCAAGAGTAATACTTCCGGGTGTACAAGCAGTATCTAATAGGTCACCATTAGCATCAGTTTTAATTAAATGATAATTAAAACCGGTTATTTGTTGTGCCATCATTCCTAATATATATCCCGAATCACTAACCTGAACACCTTCAGGTGTGATAGACGAAAGACCACCATTGTAAGCTCTCTGGAATATTGGATTTCCGTTGCTGGGTTCAATTTTAGCCAGAAAGGAACCGATGGTAAATGTTGGAAAAGCACCCATGTCAATGTATGTGCCCAAAGTCGCATACTTATTGTCATTAGTTTCAAAAGCACTATAACTTTCAGCAACGTTAGGTATTAATAGCCCTCCGGCATCATATTTGTATCCCCAGGTAACGGTTCCTGCACTATTGATTCGTAATAATAATAGATCACTATTGTAACTACCACTTACTAAAACTTCACCATTCGATAGTGTATAAGCAGAGAACAGACCTTCAGTATTCCCTACATTTCCAAATTTTTTAATCCATTGTAAAGTTCCTGTCAAATTTGTTTTTAATACAATGGCATCAGTACTTTCATCAGCCCCACCAGCTTCACTTGTGGAGCCTACAAAAATATAACCATCTGCAACTTCAGCTATATCTCTTATATAATGTTCATTATCAAAAGCTGTAGTAACAAAAATTATTTTATCCCATAAAATTGTTCCGCTACTGTTTGTCTTTACAATATATATGTTAGCCGAATCTAAGGCAGGTTGAGGACCTCCTCCATCGGGATCAAAAGCTTCTACACTTCCTGCAGTGATAAATCCACCATCAGATGTTTCTTTTACCCGTTCAGCTCTTTCGTTGGTACCATTATTTGTTTGATACCTATTAGCCCATGTTACTCCACCTCCTGGGGCTATTTTCATCAGCATTTGTCCGGGATCTGATGCTCCGGAAACAATATATCCTCCGGTTGAAATGTTTTTTATTTCAGAAAATTCTGTTGCTATTGATGCCGCATAACCTTTAGCCCAAAGAACATTTCCTGTTTGATCTACTTCAAATAAGTTGCCAAACAATGGAATAAAGTTGGCATTTGTGCCTGCAAATAAATAGTTTCCGGTAGGTATTTGTATTACACCTCCTGCTAAATCGAAGTTAGCAATATCGTAGTTTATTCTAAATGTATTTTGGGCTTTTAATTGTAAATTCAAAGTTATAAAGCTCAAAAGCAGGATTATGTTATTGTAGTAAAAAAATCTTTTCATGAGTTATTGGTATTGAAAGTTAGGATTGTAAATATTATAAAATTATTGATATAAGTCAAATAAAAGTTACCTAAATCTAGCACTAGATTTGCTTCCTTTGCCATAAGCAAAAGGATTAGGATTAATAAATCTAATAAAAATTTCAGGCCCACCGCTTCCACCGGTAGCAGCAGTTAATCCGGAAATATTCATGTCATAAGAAACACCAATAGCGAAATTTGCTATCTCAAATTCGGCCGAAGGAGCAAAAGCATCACCAAATCTGTAATATCCACCAAACGAGATGGCCATTTCTTTAAAAATGCCTGTGTATTTTGATTCTTCTCGAAGCATATATCTAAATAATAGACCACCTGTTATTTCTCTGGTTGGACCCTGAAAATAAGTGATGAATTTTGGCCTAAACGCCATTTTTGTATTTGCAATACCTATATGTGACGATACATGAAAAGCAAATTTGGAATATAATTTATCTAAATCACCAAATTCTACTTGTCTGCTTGGTCTGGTAACATGATAAAAGGCTGCACCTGCCATCATTGTAAACTCATCATGAGAGCTTAATGTTTTTGCTCCAGAACCATAAGCCCATAGTGCTCCAGCAGAAAAATCGAAATAATTTTTATTTTCAAATGTCATAGTTTCGTATGATGGAGCAGTAGGGTCGTAAAACTGCCCGTTAAATTGCTCATCCCATTGTAGATTATTAGGATTAATACTGTTTTGTGCCCATGAGCCCATTAAACCAACCGATGCCGAATTCATTTCATTTAAGTAAACTACACTTGATAGTGCCAAGGATATTATAGTAGTTCCAAAGTTTGTTTCACCTGCTACATCTTTATACACGTTTAATCCTGCTCCCAAAAAACCATTCTGCCATTTATTCTTAAATAAACCTCCATCGAGCATAACAGAATATGTTTTATAAGGATTACCAATACTTGCCCATTGATTCCTGTAATTTAAGACCCCTCGGATATCTCCATTAAATACACCGGCAGTTGCTGGATTTGTAGTAACTGGCATCGCATCGTACATGGTAAAATGGATATCCTGTGCAAAGAGGTTTGAGGTTTGAAGTTCAAAACTTAAGGTCAAACTTAGTAAGGTTAGATACCTAAGTGTTTTATTTAATTTTCTCATGGTTATTAAAATTTATATTACTTTTTTAAAGATTGGGGCTGTTAGTATTGAATCCCAAGCTTTAACCATTTAATTTTTTTAACGGATTAACGTAATGTCTCCTTTTTGTGTTGCTTCATTTCCATCAGTAAATGTAGCCTTAAGATAATATACAAAAACACCATTGTTCATTTTTTTACCTCTGAAAGTTCCATCCCATCCATCATCTAAACTACTTGTCTCAAAAACTTTTTCGCCCCATCTGTCATATATAAAGAATTGCAAAGAAGCGACTCCTTTTCCTCTTACATAAAGTACATCATTATAATCGTCCCCATTTGGTGAGAAAATATTAGGTACAAAAATTACATTTTCAAAATCAACAAAAACCGTAACTTCATCTGATGCTGTACATCCATTAGAATCAGAAACAATTACTGTATAGGTTATTGTTTCTTCTGGTGTAGAAACAGGATTGGTACAATAAATACAATCTAACCAAGTTGGAGGAGACCAAGTATAATCTCCATTTGTACCTGTTGCATTTAACGTTGTGCTTTGTCCAAGTTCAATAATCACATCTGTTCCAC